>NZ_JEYB01000037.1:0-38588 GCF_000582255.1 Acinetobacter sp. 1566109
ATACCTGTTGTAGCTCAAGATGAAAATCTAAAAATAGTTCTATGGCATTTCAAGAGGCGTAATTATTCAAAACGCTTGGCACGATTTTGATAAATCGAAACAAGAAAAAATCCAACCAGTACAAAGCCTAAAGCTTGTATCGTTGCGATCCAATTGTGTTGAGGGGGCAATAACCACATCACAATAACAACAATAAGGAGAGGGTAAATTCTAAGCAGAAACTGGAATTTAGATTTATATGAGCTGTGCTCTGGAATTTTTGTTTGTAAATATTGCCCGAAATGAAGCCCGAACCCTAACACGAGGCTAACAACAGTGTAAGTCGGCGATAAAGGCTGGGCTTGATTGGCTACATAAATTGCAGCACAAACGACAATAATGAAGATGAGTTTGATGTGACGCGGTGCGTTGTACCAATAAGCCAACATAAAACGGGAGCCTATTTGTTAAATAACGATTGTGGTGAAAAAATAAAAGCAGCAAGCGCCATAAATGCAATGCCTTGAACGCCCCAAATAAGTAAGTTAGGCATGGCTTTCACAAAAATAAGAGCAAACAAGAGGGCAATAGGCACCCATGTAAATAGGCGGTAAAGTAAACCGGTTGGGTTGCTTTGAGCAAAATGCAATTTAAAGTAACGACAGATTAAAAAAATAACCCCAGTTCCCGTAAACATTAAAATAGTATCTAACGGCAATGGTTGATATTGATATAACCCAATACAGATTAATAGGGTAATAATTAAGATCATTAATTTTTTAAAAGACGGGACTTGCTTGTTAAACCAGAATTCCAGCATGGTGTATCTTCTTTCTTGGGAGATAAAAACTGTAGCATAAAAAAGAGGAGCCGAAACTCCTCTGATTTAGATGTTAACTGTTCTTTTGTGGGCACCAGTCATAAATTTTCTTTTGGTAGGCATACCACATCATCCAAAGACCAATGAGTAGCATTGGAACTGTAAGGATCTGACCTTTAGTCATCCAGCCAAATAAAATGAAACCTTGGTCGGCATCGGGTTGACGGAAGAATTCCATTACAAAACGTGCAACGCCGTAACCCATTAAAAATAGTGCTGAAACGGCCATACGTGGGCGAGGTTTTGAACTAAACCACCACAAGATAATGAATAGAATTAAACCTTCACAAAGTGCTTGATAAATTTGAGAAGGGTGGCGAACTAAATGTAATGGATCGGTTGGGAAAATCATTCCAAATGGATAATTCGGATCTGTAACCGCGCGACCATATAACTCTCCACCAATAAAGTTACCGAAGCGTCCGAACATTAAGCCTGTCGGTACACAAGGGGCAATAAAGTCGAGTGTCTGGAACCATGTTTTTTGATATTTTTTACACCAGAATAGCATTGCAATCATGACGCCTAAGAAGCCGCCGTGGAAGCTCATACCACCTGTCCAGACTTGGAATAACCAGATTGGGTTTTCAAGGAATTTATCAAATTCATAGAAAAGCACATAGCCGATACGTCCGCCGAGTACAACACCTAAGGCGCCGTAAAACACCAGATCGGAAACCATGTCCGATGTCCAGCCATCACGCTGTTTGGCACGGTAGGAAGCGAGTCCCCAAGCACATAAAAATGCCAATAAATACATGAGTCCATACCAATGGACTTGAAGAGGTCCTAGATGTATTGCGACCGGATCGATATTAGGATAGGTCAGCATTGCTGCTCCTTGATCTTACGTTTTGACAGATTGTAGCGGAATGATGTGAAAAATGTTGTACATTCAATGTGTAAACATAGGGAACAAGAATCAATGTGTATTGTGGCTTTAGCATGGCATGTTCTGGATGATATGCCCTTGTGTCTGATTTCAAACCGTGATGAGTTTTATCACCGACCAACTGCATTGTTGCATCAATGGGAACATGCACCCATCATTGCAGGGCAAGACTTACAGTCGGGTGGTACTTGGATGGGCGTTACGCCACAGGGCCGATGGGCTGTGTTAACCAATTTCCGTGATGGACGTGATAAACAGCAATACGAGACTTCTCGTGGTCATTTAGTTCAGGCTTTTTTAGAGTCTGATTTATTACCGATTCGCTTTGCTCAGCAATTAGAACAACGGCAACAGAACTTTGCTGGTTTTAACCTGTTTATGGGGACTGCCGATCAAGCGGTCTACATGAGCAATCGTGGTGAGGCTCCTCAAGTATTAGCCAACGGTGTTTATGTGGTTTCGAATGGTTTAATGTCCGATCACTGGGAGAAAACCAGACATTTACGCACACGTTTTACGCAAGAGTTCTTGCCTATGCATCAGCACAAAACAGAAGAGTTAAGCTTGCAACATGCAGCGTGGGATATTTTAGAAGATGAGCGCAAGGTCACCACAGCATTGTTGCCAAATACAGGCATTCAACCAGAAATGGAAGAGTTGTTATCATCGACTTTTATTCAAAGTCCAGTATATGGAACCCGGTGTTCGAATTTTTTAAGAATGACCAATAATGAATGGATTTGGTTGGAAAAGACCCAGCAAGGCGAACATAGCGGCCAAATTGTACAGCAGCAGGTGCCTCTAAACCGTTAAAAGAATGCCGACCACTTGATCGGCATTTTCTAGGAAGAAATCAATTAACCAGCAATAACACCGCCATCTTTACGGGTAATAACTACAGTTGCCGAACGTGGGCGGGCAGTTTTGTTGCTTGGATCTTTTTGTGTGGCAGGCCAGTTACTTTCTGGTTTTGCATAACTTGCCGAGTCTTCACCAGGATGCTGAACATTAATGAAAATAGCTTTGTAGTCAGGTGTCATGGCAATACCAGTAATTTCACATTGCTTTGGTCCAACTAAGAAACGGCGTAATGTTGCGTCTGTAACTTTAGCACCTGTTATGGTTTGCTGACCATTTGAAGTAGTTGCCGCACCACCATCACCAATTTGTCCTGGTAGGGCAGCAAGCATCATACAGTTGGTGACATCTGTATAAGCGCCGTCATCTGTTTCAATCCAGAGAACACCGCGTGGGTCAAACCACATACCATCCGGTGATGAAAAGTCGTTATTGTCTGTTAAACCTGACAAATTGATATTTGAAGCCATCGAAGCTTCTGCACCGAACAGATAAATATCCCATTTGAAGGTTTCCGCAGTGGTTTTGTCATCGGCTTCTCTAAAACGGATGATATGACCGTTCACATTTCCTTTTTGTTCTTTTGTGCCTGCATACAGATCGGTATAGTTACGAGGGTTAGCCGCATCTGTAGGGTAATCTTTACCTCGGTTTGAGTTGTTGGTGAGTGTGACATAAATTTCGCCATTGATTGGGTTAACTGTAGCCCATTCTGGGCGGTCCATTTTTGTTGCACCGACTGAATCTGCTGCCAAGCGTGCAAAAGTGACTACCTCTGCCTGAGATTTAAATGGATAGGTAGTGTTACTTTCATTTAAACCATTTTTACCGTAGGCAAGTTCAATCCATTGACCTGAACCATCGTTATTAAACTTGGCAACATACAACTTACCTGAGTTCATGTATTTGTCACCGGCTGCATAACCGCCGTTTATATCTTTTGTGTCCCACACTGCGGTTGAAACAAACTTATAGATATATTCGCCACGAGAGTCATCCCCCATATAAAATGCGATTGGTTGACCTGCTACGGCACGGCATGCACTGTCTTCATGGGCAAAACGGCCTAATGATGTGCGTTTAACCGGATTTTGGCGGTTATCAAATGGGTCAATTTCGACCATCCAGCCAAATGTGTTTGGTCCATTGCGGTAATCTTGAGTTGCTTGAACTGCTTTTACATCGGCATTCCAGCGGTCATATAAGTCTTGTGCCTCTACTTGACCAATTGCGGTTTCCCAACCGTAGCGAGAGCTTGATCCTGCTTTAAGACCATAGCGTTTAAGAGCAATAATTTCTTCTGGAGTACGTAACGCATCATCAGTTGTACTACGCGCAAAATAACCAATGAAGTTTTCTTCCGTGGTTAAGTATGTTCCCCAAGGTGTATAGCCATTACCACAGTTGTTGTGTGTACCACGAGTCTGGCGACCAGCAGGCGAAAAACGCGTCGAAAGTAAGTTAGATCCTGCCGCGGCACCAGCGAAGTCCATGACTGTAGAACCTGTAATACGTCTATTAAAAATAGAGTTTTTTACAACTTCGACTTTTTGAGTAGCAGGGTCTTTTTTGATATGAACTACAGAAACCCCATGGGCATTGGTTTCACGAATGACTTCATCTTCTGGGCGGCGTCCATCAACTTTGGTTGGACCTTTAGGGTGTAGAAAGGTTTGGTTGATGTATTCGTGGTTCATCACCAATAAACCTTGTGCTGAAACAGTGTCATCAAAACGGTTTGTTGATGTGTTTAAACCAAAATAGTGCATACCATCATGGCAGTCACCTGAGCGAAACTGGAAGCTTGGACCAGATGGAATATTGTTATCGTCCCAATCACCAAAAGAAGGATTAAGAGAATCACCTAAAGCGTAAATTACATTTGCTTCGTAACCTTCTGGTACGGTCACAATATCATTTAAATTTTTAGCAACTGGCGTAAAGGTAAGTTTTTCAGGCTTTTTGTTTGGATCGACTGGAGCAGTTCCATCGTTATTATCATTACAGCCCGTTAAAGTAGAGGCTAAAGTTAATGCCACAGCACCGCTTGCTGCTTTAGTAATGAGGCTACGACGGCTCACATATTGGTCTAAAACATCACGAAAGTGAATATTGTCTGAAGTGTTGTTGTCTAATTCCTGATCTTCATGATATGGCGTCAAATCGTTCATATTAAATTCCTAATTCAAAATAAGTTTTTTCTAAAAGTCTTGATTAGCTTAAATTTTGAATATGACGAGGTCTTGACGTTTTAATGATAACTTAATGAAAAATTTGATCGTTTAGTCAAAAAAGAAAAGGGCTTTTTATTTTTATAAATGCTTTTAAATAAAAGAAACCTGCATAAAGCAGGCTTCTTTTGAGTTGAGCTAAGAATTATTTCTTCACAACAGATGGTGCGATAGGGTCAGCTGTAATATAGCCAACTGCTGCTGCAAAACGATCTTTGTAGTTTGCACGAACAAGAGGATCAAGCGTTGCTTTTACTTTATCGTGTAATGGAGATTCCCAGTCACCAGGGTGCTGGAAGTTACTCATGATGTAAGTCCAACCATTTACAGAGTCAACTGCGTGCAAACCTGTAGATTCTGCGCCAGCAGGTGTTGATAAGATACGGCTTAATTGTTTGGTATCAACATTATATGCCCATAAGAAGTTATTTACGTGCATACCACTATCTTCACCAATGAAGAGGGTACGTAAATTTTCAGAGAACTTAATGTTGTCTGGGTTGGCAATTTTATCTGCATTTGCAGTATTACCTAAAGCATCAGCAGTTGTTAGGTCTTCACCCACTAAAGCTGCAGGTGGTTCCATATGAGTCGATACCCATTCACTGTTAATAAGCTGACCTTTGTTATCAACTTGGCTGCCTTTTAACGTATGTGCGTAAATTGCACCAGCTTTTGGACCTTGTACTTGAATATCAGTAGTTTTATCAACCATAGAAGACTGTACATAAGACATCGCAGAGTAAGCGATTTTATCTTTGATATTTACAGTTGTGCCTTCCATCTTAGTAAAGCCCATACTTGCACCAACCAAGGCTGCATAACGATGCGTTTCTAAGAAAGCCGCTTCACGTTCTTTACCAGGTACAAGTTTTACCCAGTTGTCTTTACCGCTATAACGGATTTTGGTGTAGCTTGCATCTTTTGGATCAGACGTTTTTACATCCATCAGGTCGGTAATCTTATATTGATCAGCCCAGCTCTTTACTTCAGCACTTGTTGCATGACCAAGGTTAATCCACGAAATATCACCGGCACCAGCAGCTACACCTGAGGTTTGCTTCCATTTAGCAACATAGAGCGTACCCGCAGATAAGTCTTTTTCTTTATCTGCAACAAACATGAATAAACCGCCATTTGTTGCATCATCACCCATCAATGCAGTGCGGTTATCTGGCATAACTTGAATAAGTTCGTGAGAGATACGACCTAAACAGTAATGTTTTTTGATTGAACCTGTACCATCCGTATTTACAGTAACTTCTGGTAAGTGACCGTAGTGGTAAGGATTACCTTTTGTACTGTCGCCAAATAAGTTTTTGCTAAATACTGGTAAATAGCTTCCAGCAACATTGTTTGCATCTGGTTCATATTCTTCACTCGACAGGTGAGTTCCCCATGGAGATAAACTTGCGCCACACGTGATCCATAAACCGTTTACTTTAGAGGTATCGACATTGTGGTATTTAACAAGGGTTAAATGACCAGTTTTAGGGTCTTGGTCTAAAGTTAAAATTGCAATTGGAGATGGTAGTAAACCATACATAGACGCTAAGCTTTGGTCACGAGTCGTATATTCAAATTGAACTACGTGAAATACAGGGTTGCCAGTAACACCTAAAGCTTGTTTGTCTGCATCGGTAAAGTCACGGCCTGTTGCTTGTTTAAAGCTAATTAAAGAGCTTCCGTCCGGACAGTCAGAGAAGAATTGACGTTCTTGACCTGGTTTTGACTTATCAATAATTGGTTGATTATTAATATCAACATATCCACCCGCCAGAATTTTTCCACCTTTACCGTCTGCAACCAAATCACCTGTGGTAAAAAAAGGCTTATACGCTAATGTGTAGTCAGTTTTTGAGCCATCTTCCCAATTAATTGAAAGGCTTGATGCAACAGTTGTGGTTGCCATCGCCGTTGGGTTAGCTAAAGATGGTGCTGCCATTGATGTAAAGGTTGCGTTTTTAAAGTTTACTGTTGGTGGGGGAGTAACAACATCTGAATCATTATTGCTGTCATTACAGCCTGCTAACGTTGCTGCCGTAGCCATCGCACCTAATGGAAGAAAAGGAATCCCCGTAAACCATTTTAAAATATCGCGACGTGTTGGGTGGTTAGAAGCAGTTGTCATAATAAATCCGTAACTTTTGTGTGTATATTTGTTGAGTCGATTCTATGGATTGGAAATGACACTTTTCTTACATTTTTAAGTCACTTTGAAGACAGTTTATGGTTTGATTAATTAAGACGATTTAAAAGTAAAAAGCCCAAATTTTAATATTTGGGCTTTTAAAGAGAAGTTTTAAATTATTCAGCCGTCTGGCTTTTTCTCTTCTCAAGAATCTTACCGAACAGTAGACCTATTTCAAAAAGTAACCACATTGGAATAGCTAACATCACCATTGAAATCGCATCTGGTGGGGTAATAAACATTGCAACAAAAAAACAGCCCACAATAATAAAACGTCTTTTTTCAGCAAGGCTTTGCGTATTTACTACACCAATCAAAATGAGTAGCAAGGTCGCGATAGGAATCTCAAAGGTCACACCAAATACCAAAAATAGCTTTAAACAGAAGCTTAAATAACTATTAATATCGGTCATTGGTGCTACTGTTTCAGGTGAAACGCTAATAAAGAAATGTAATATTGCAGGCAAGGTAATGTAATAAGCAAAAGCGACACCTGCATAAAATAGGACAATACTACCAATCAGTAACGGTAGCGCTAAATGGCGTTCTTTTTGATAAAGCGCAGGGCGAACAAAAGACCATATTTCATAAAGAATAAATGGCATTGCAAGCATAAGTGCGACAAATAAATTAAGTTTAAAAGGTGCCATAAAGGTTGCTGTTACATCTGTTGCAATCATTGACGATGATGCAGGGAGTTGTAACCTTAAAGGCTCAGATAATAATTGGTAAGTATTATTTCGAAAGGGTAATAAACAAAAGAATAAGAATAATGTTACCCCTACAATCCTGAATAAATGGCGTCTTAAAACAACCAAATGATTCATGATTGGCATTTGGTCTAAGTTTTCTTGACTATTTACAGTGGTTGAAGGCAGTTGGTTCATACGGCAATCTTCAATTCAACAGGAGATGTTTCTGCAATATCAGTTTGAGTCACTAAAGGCGTAGGTTTAGCAACATACGGTACTTTGTAATGGTCTGATATAGGAATACATTTCCGAATAGGCTTTGGTGTTGTTTTAGGCGTTTCAGTAACTTCTAAATGTTCTGAAATCTGCTGTTTTTGTATTTCTTCAAGCTGTTGCTGTACTTTTCGTTCCAATGCTTCGATGCGGTTAAGTTCCTCTTGCATTTCTTTGCGGAACTCAGAAAGACGCAGCTCCTGATCAATCTCGTTTTGCAGATTGGTAATATAGCGTTTTAGTCGAACATACCAGCGGCCTGCAAAGCGTGCAGCTTCGGGAAGCTTATCTGGACCTAAAACTAAAATTGCAATAATTGCAAAACAGAGTAGCTCTGTCATTCCTACATCAAGCATGGGTCAAACCTTTAGCTTTTCACTGATGTGCTTTCAGATGTTTTAACTTGTGCATCGATTGTACGAGGAGTATTTAAAGATGCAGCTTCGTCTTCTTCACGAACTGATTTTTTAAAGTCTCTTACTGCACCGCCAACATCTTTACCAATATTTTTTAATTTAGATGTACCGAACAATAAAATAACTACAATTGCGAAAATGACGACATGCCAAATAGATAAACCGGCCATAATTTTATACCTCTTTTTAGTTCGCTTTATCTCAACAGGTTGCCATGACAAGAATGTGACACTTATATTTCATTTTTAAGACAATATTTATAAGTAGACACTTATGATCAGTTTTTAAAAGATATTTTTTGGAAGGATTTTTAAGTTTTATTGAGCTTCTTTCTTAGACGAATTTACTTGAAATAGACCATACATTTCAAAATTAAAAGGTGTAGCATAACAAGCTGATTTTGACGAGCGAGAGGAGAGAGCGTGGCATTACTACTGCCTGTATTGGCATTTATCACAGGACTTCTACTTGCTCAGACCTCCATTTCAGAAACCGTAAAACCTATTCTTTCAGCTTGGCTTGCACGACTCCTGATTCCCGTTGTAATTATTTACAACATGGTCTTTTATCAATCGGGAAGTTTGAGCTTAATGCTCTTTAGTTTTGGGTCGGCGTTTATTATTTTCTTTGCCTATTTGGCTCTATTTAAAGATCGTTTACTGGCGCTTTGCGTCAGTTATACCAATATGGGGTGGCTTGGTTTTCCTTTCGCCATGGCTTTATTTGGTCCTGAAGCAACTGCTCCGATTGTAGCTTTATATATTGGGATGTCGCTTTTTGGCAATGCTTGGGCTGTGACTGCTGTTACTACAGCACCGCAAAGTAAGCTCAATATATTAAAAAAGGTTTTAACGTCGCCACCTTGTATATCAATATTTTGTGCTGTTGTGCTCAGACTTTTAGGGGCCCAGCATATCGAAAGCCCTGCTATACATTGGGTTTATGAGGTTGCTAAATTTGCGATGACTTTCGCAGGTATGTGTGTGCTTGGAATGTGGCTACGCCGTACCAGAGTTTATGCAAAAGATTTAATTTACAGTACAAAAGCTCAAGCATTTAAAGTAGCCTGTGGATTTGTACTTTGTGGATTAAGTTATAGATTTTTACCGATTCCAAATATAAATCAGCATATTGGTGTAATGTTTTTAATGTTTTGCTTGCCACCGGCAGCCAATATTGTAGCTCTGGAAACACATTATCAAGGGACGGGTAGATCAGCGGCTTATATCGCCTCAGGGACAATTGTGAGTTGTGTGTGTATTGCGATTTATGCAGTGTTTTTACATCTTTACTTCTAAGTAAGATGTTTAGATCAGACAGCCTTTTAATAGTGGTTATATGCTTATTTTGTGTATATAGGCAATATTTACTTTTGTTTCGTCAAAAGTAACAAAACCATTTGTCGAACTGACGACACATCCTTGATGTCGCAGTTCGACGGGCGACATCCATGTCGCCTAGCACGATAGCAAATGGCTTTAGCGTTAAACTAAATAAATGTTATATAAAGTTTTACTTCTGCAAGCTCTCTCTAAATAACTGCATCGCTTGTCCACGATGACTAATCTTATTTTTTTCTTCTTTAGACAACTCAGCGCTAGAAACTTGTAGCTCTGGTAACCAGAACAGTGGGTCATAACCAAAACCATTTTCACCGCGTGGCGCTTCTAAAATTTCACCATGCCAGATGCCTTGGAAAATTTGTGGTAATGGATCTTCCGCATGAGTCACTAAAGCAAGTACGCACACAAACATACCTTCAATCACTTCTCCATTTTTACGAAATGGCAAAAGATCATTTAATAACTTGGCATTATTCGCTGCATCGTCACCATGTTCTCCAGCATAGCGTGCTGAATAAATACCAGGTGCACCACCTAAAACGGGAACACAAATACCTGAGTCATCAGCCATAGCAGGTTTCCCTGAAATTTTAGAGGCATGACGTGCTTTAATAATGGCATTTTCAATAAAGCTTAAGCCGTCTTCAATGGCGTCGGGAATATTAAGGCGACCTTGAGGAATAATTTCTACAGGTAACTTAAGCTGTTCAAAAAGTTTTTCAAACTCTGCGACTTTACCTTTGTTATTACTTGCAAGGACTAAAGAGCCCTGATCAAACCAATGTGGGGTAGACATAAGATAACCAAACTTTATAACCAATATTGAACGTGAGCTATGTTACGTGTTTTTTGAAAGGGGATATAGAGCAAAACAAATAGAATATAAAATTAGAAGCTTAAAAACTAAAACCACCCTATAGGTGATATAAGGTGGTTTTAGTCGAGTAAGTATAAGCTGGATTATTATTGTGCTTGAATCCATTTATCCGCGCGGTCGCGTGCCATACGGATTTGCTCTTGAGTTAAGTTTGCAGCAAGAGCCGTCTTTTTACCTTCAGATAAGCTAATTACTTTATTGTCGAGCATGCCATCACGAGTTGAAAGCTCATACCACTGGTAAGCACCTACGTAGTTTTTCTTTTGCTCTTCCATCATCGCAAGGTTATAGCTTGCACGGTTATCGCCGTTACTAGCCGCTTTTTCGAAATACTTACGAGCCATAGACTCATCTTTCTTAACGCCAATACCATCAGCATACATACGGCCAACATTTAATTGCGCAGGTGAAAGACCTTGGTCAGCAGCAGCTTTAAACCATGCAAATGCTTGTTTATCGTCTTTTGCTACATCTTTGCCGTATTGGTAACGTGTTCCAAGATAAAATTGTGCGCCAGCCTGACCCGCTTGAGCTGCTTTTTGAAGGTCATGAATCCCCATTGTGGAGAAACGCGCAGCCTGACTCGCAACCGATTGTGGCTGGGCGATATAATCTGCATGAGCCTGCATACTTAGCAGTCCTGCAATTAGTGTGCTAAATAATGTCTTTTTCATAGTGCACTCACTCGATAAATAGCGACTTCACCAAACAAATTCGGAACATGTTTGCTTAACAGGCTTCCCTGCTGGTTTCCATTGACGGCGAGTCGATTAATAATTTGTATTTGATTTTCCGCACATAGTGCTTCGAAATCTTTAAACGTACATAAATGAATGTTGGGGGTGTTATACCACATATATGGTAGAGCATCCGATACAGGCATCATCCCTTTTAATGCTAGAAAAGAGCGAGTCTTCCAGTGTGCAAAGTTTGGAAAGGTAATAATGGCCTGTTTTCCCACACGCACCATGTCTCTTAATAAAACATCGGGTGCATCTACGGCTTGCAAAGCTTGTGCCATGACCACATAGTCAAAAGACTGGTCGGCAAAACGGCTCAAACCGAGATTCAAATCTTGTTGAATAATATTTAACCCGCGACTGACGGCAATTGCAATCTTTTCTTGATCAATTTCTAAACCATAAGCACGAATTTGATGCTTTTGGCTCATATGAGCGAGTAATTCACCGTCACCACACCCTAAATCGAGTACGCTAGAGCCGGGTTTAATCCACTTTTCTGCCAGTTGTTGATCAATACGCATTAGCTTGCCTCCAGTGATGTCGATTTTAAATGTTCTTCACCGCCTAAGAAAGCGCGCAGTGTTTTGACATACAGTGGAATCGGGAATAAGAACGAGTCATGACCTTGTTCAGCATCAATATCGAGGTAACTTACCGGTTTATGATTGGTAATGAGTGCATCTACAATTTCTTGTGAACGGCTTGGTGCAAAACGCCAGTCAGTGGTGAACGAGACAATCAGAAACTGACATTTGGTCTTACTCATCGCTTCTGTAAGTGAGTGGCCGTACTCACGCGAAGGATCAAAATAATCCAAAGCTTTGGTCATAATCAGATAAGTATTGGCATCAAAGTTACGGCTAAACTGTTCACCTTGATAACGCAGATAACTTTCAACTTGAAACTCGACATCAAAACCGTACATAAACTTGCCGGACTTTAAATCACGACCAAATTTTTGTTTCATGGCTTCTTCGGAAAGATAGGTAATATGGCCGACCATACGAGCCAAAATCAAACCACGTTTTGGATAGCTATCATTTTCCAAATAACGACCATGATGGAAGTCCGGGTCAGACAGAATTGACTGACGTGCCACTTCGTTAAACGCAATATTTTGTGCTGAAAGCTTTGGCGCACTGGCAATAACAACACATTTTTGTAAACGGTCAGGGTAATCTACCGACCATTGTAGTGCTTGCATGCCCCCTAATGAACCGCCAACGACTGCATACCAAACGCTTACTCCTAAACGATCAGAAAGCATGGCTTGAGTTTTAACCCAGTCGCGTACCGTTACTAATGGGAAATCTGGTCCATAAGGGCGATTGTCATTTTCAGGGTTTGGTGAAGTTGGACCGGTCGATCCGCTACATCCACCAATATTGTTGAGTGCAACTACAAAAAATTTATTTGTGTCGATTGCCTTACCCGGGCCAATACAGCTATCCCACCATCCAGCTTTTTTATCATCTTCATGGTGATAACCCGCTGCATGATGATGTCCGGAAAGGGCATGGCAGATTAAAATCGCATTTGATTTATCTGCATTTAAAGTGCCGTAAGTTTCAACCATTAACTCAAAGCGCGGTAAAACACGGCCACATTCAAGATGTAAGGGTTCTTCAAATTGGAACTTTTGCGGAGTGACTAACCCCACTGAGTCAGCTGGAAAAGACACGGGAACATTTCGCCTTTTAAATCTTTCAGGAATAAAAAGAAAGGATACCAAGCTAGGTATCCTTTCCAAAGTCTTTTTTTAATTAAACAGCGGCAGCAACAACCTGATCTGTACTTAAAACACCTTGATCAATCAAACGGTTGGTACATGCAATAATGGCTTCAATAGATGAAGTGACTGTGTTGTCGTGAACACCTGCACCAAATGAGCCTCTACCTGTACCTTTCACTTGAAGTTCAATTAAGGTTAATGCTTTGGCATTTGCACCTGAACTAATACTACGTTCTTCGTAGTTCAATACGTCAATTGGTAATTGAAGTGCATTTAAGAATGCAGAGATTGGACCATTACCTTCGCCACGCAATTGTTGAGTTTCACCTTCAACATCAATCTCAAGTTCAATAATTTGAGTACCATTAATGTCAGATAACTTATAGTTTTTGACCGTGTAATGGTGGTTTTTCACTTCAACATACGTGTCTTTAAATAAAGTCCAGATTTGTTTAGCGCTAATCTCTGTACCATTTTCATCAGTATATTGTTGAACAACTTGACTAAATTCGATTTGTAAGCGACGAGGCAATACAACGTTATAGTTCGATTCTAATAAGTAAGCGATACCGCCTTTACCAGACTGACTATTTACACGAATGACAGCATCATAGTCGCGGCCCAAATCTTTCGGGTCGATTGGTAAGTAAGGCATATCCCAGATTTCTTCGTTTTTCTGGTATTCAAAGCCTTTTTTGATTGCGTCCTGATGCGAACCAGAGAATGCAGTAAATACCAAGTCACCTGCATATGGATGACGAGGGTGTACAGGTAAACCAGTACATTCTTCAACCGTTGCAATGACTTCATTAATATTAGAGAAATCTAACTCTGGCGCTACACCTTGGGTGTACATGTTCAATGCAATTGCTGCAACGTCAACGTTACCGGTACGTTCGCCGTTACCAAACACGCAGCCTTCAACACGGTCAGCACCTGCCATAATGGCAAGTTCTGATGCGGCAATACCACAGCCACGGTCATTGTGACAGTGAACGGAAATAATCACGCCATCACGACGTGCCAAATTACGATGCATCCATTCAATTTGATCTGCATAAACATTTGGTGTTGAAACTTCTACAGTCGCTGGTAAGTTTAAAATCACTTTATGATCTGGACGTGCATCCCAAATTTCTGTAACCGCATCACAGACGTCTTTCGCTACTTCTAATTCAGTTGCAGAGAAACATTCTGGACTGTACTGGAAAATCCAGTCAGTTTCAGGATATTGCGCAGCATACTCTTTCACTTTCTGAGCTGCATTCACCGCCAACTGTTTTGCACCATTTACATCTACATTCAACACTTTTTGACGGAAGGTTGGAGAGTTAGAGTTATAAATATGCACAATTGCGCGCTTAGCACCTGCTAAAGCTTCAAAAGTACGCTCAATTAAATGGTCACGTGCCTGAACCAATACTTCAATGTATACGTCATCAGGAATATGATTTTCTTCGATCAACATACGAGTAAAATCGAAGTCAATTTGAGACGCAGAAGGGAAGCCGATTTCAATATGTTTAAAACCGATTTTTACAAGCATTTTGAACATCTTGAACTTTTGTTCCATGTTCATCGGTTCAAAAATTGCTTGGTTGCCATCACGTAAATCCGTGCTCATCCAGATTGGCGCTTTTGTAATTTCATTATTTGGCCATTGGCGATCTGGTAAATCGACTCGCTGGTACATACGGCGGTATTTTTTGCTAGGGTCAGCCAACATCATGAGAAAACTCCTTATCTCGTAGCACGGTTGCTCTAGGTATCGTATAAAAGGCAACGTTCTACAGTTATATATGGTATCTAATACAGAAAAATTAAAGGGAATTTGAAAAGGTCTGCTCTAAAATACAGACAAAAATTTATACGCGCGCGAGGCGCAGCATCAGGAGTTCGAGATGATGTCTTGCTTGAGTAGGCTGGGCAAACAAGTGATTCGTTTTCATCTATGGACCATGTAATAGTAAGTTTGGTGGTTTGCAAATATGCTTATTGTTTAGATATACCACATCTAAACAATGATTACACGTTGTGCAAAAGTCTTATACTCATTTTAATTTTAGTGTTCAGAAAATAATTTTCTAATTTTGCGTTGTTTAATGTTTTGTCGAAAATAATTTTCATTGTTTTGCCTTATTGAGATAAAAATAATTAATTAGTCCAAATAAGGCAAAAATAAATAGAGTTATAGTTCAGCCCATTTACGCATTAAGTTATGGTAAAGGTTAGTCAGTTTAATGACTTCGCTATGATTGTCACCCAGCTGCATTCTTAAGTTTTGTACTGTTTGATCTAGATTAAAGAGCATATGTCGCTCAGCATCATCACGCACCATACTTTGCACCCAGAAAAAAGAAGCAATACGACAGCCAGAAGTAATCGCCGTCACTTCATGCAAACTGGTAGATGGATATAAAATCATATCTCCTGCCGGAAGTTTCACTTCGTGATAGCCATAAGTGTCTTCTACGACTAGATCACCACCTTCATATTCTTCAGGTTCGCTTAAAAATAAAGTGCATGATAAATCGGTTCTAAGCCGTTCATTGGTACCACGTATGCGGCGGATAGAATTGTCTACGTGAAAACCAAAAGACTCCTGATTTTCATAACGATTAAACAGGGGAGGGATAATATCAAGTGGTATTGCAGCAGATAAAAATAATGGGTGAGTACCTAGTGCCTCAAGAATAATATTACTCAGATGGTGAGTAAGCGGATGATCTTCGGGTAATTGCTGATTGCGTTTTACAGTTGCAGAGAGTGTACCAGCTGTTACTTTGCCATTGACCCATTCAATTTTATCCATTTCATTACGAAAATATTGAACCTGTTCTTTACTCAATACATTGGGAATATGGTGGATCACGGTGATACCTGCGAGTAATAGTAATAGAAAATTAAAAATAGCCTCTAACTATAGAGGCTATTTTATATTAGAAACCATAAAAAGATTATGGGATTCTAGACTAACTTAGTATTTAAAGTTGATTGCGAGTACTGCGCTACGGCCTTCTGCTTCTGTTGCATAGTGAGAAGCATAAGCTTTAGTAAAGTAACGCTTATCAGATAAGTTGTTTAGGTTAAGCTGTAAATTAACATTTTTATTTACGTCATAACGAGCCATAGCATCGTAACGCACGTAAGATGGAACCCATTTAGTATTTGCTACATCACCATATACTTTGTCTGAGTAAACCGCACCAGCACCTACAGTAAATTGCGGTAGTAGTTTATAGGTAGTCCATAATGTTGCGGCTTGTTTCGGAACGTTTGGCATTTGATTGCCGTTATAAATCGATTGATCAGTACAGGTATTATTACGACAAGATTTACCATTTTTGGTTAGTTCACTGTCTAAATAAGTGTAGCCAGCTGAAATATTCCATTTATCAGTAATTTCACCGTTTAAGCCTAGCTCAAAACCGACAACTTTACTTTCACCTACATTTGCATAAGTCGTTGGATCGATTTGTACACGAGTATTTTGTTTTTCAGTACGGAAAATAGCAGCTGTTAAGTTTAGATGATTATCTAGGAAATCCCATTTTGTACCGATTTCAAACGTTTGAGCCTCTTCAGGGTCAATCATTTGATTATTGGCATTAATCGTTTCACTATTGTCGCCCCAACCCGCATTTAAGCCGACTGGACTAGCAGAGGTTGCATAGCTTGCATAAATAGAGCCGTTATCTGTTGGTTTAAAAGTAATACCAGCTTGATAGGTCACGAAATCTGAATCATTTTTTGCTGTATAGGCTGCTGCACTAGAAGTAGCTAAGAAGTTTTGTTCAGCTTCATATTTATCCCAACGCAGGCCAAGATCTAATAACCATTTTGGTGTGATTTCGATATTGTCGAGTAAGTAGACAGAAGTACTTTCTACAGTTGCGTCAAAGTCTTGGCGTGCTTGTAAACGGTCAACAAATGGCTTTTGAGTTGGGCCATTGAGTGAGGTACACCAGTTTGTAGACAAATTTGAACAGTCGCTATAAAAGCCAGTAGTAGAAACATTACCTTGTGCGTCAATAATGTTATAACCGCCTTTATCAGTTTTTTGTTTGCTGTACTCTGCTCCTACATTAAATCTGTGCTTTAAGAAGCCAGTATCAAATTTACCTGTAAGTGCTAATTGATCGGTAAACGTCTCACTATCTGTAATAGCTGAGTTCAAACGATGCCAAACAAGACCTTTGCCAACATTTCCTTTTGAGTCATCTGGGTTTGTCCAGACATAATCATTTTTTGATTTGGCATACATGGCCGTATTAGTAATAGTTATATTGTCGGTAAGGTCGTGTTCTAATTTAATTGTACCGATGTGATTTTCTTGCTTTTGAAAATCTCGATCTTTCCAGCCGTAATATGTACCTTGCTTGACTTCAGCTGGTTTACCTTGAGCTTTTCCAAGAGATGAATCCCAATAAGGAATACCTGAATCAGGTTTATCATCAGTTTGTAAATAATAGTAGCTCAGAGTTGCACGTGTCGGTGTATCTAAGCCAAAAGTAATACTTGGTGCAATACCAACACGTTTATATTCAGCTCCATTACTTTGGCCAGCCTTGTCATTTTGATGTCCGAGAATAGCTACACGGGCAGCCACTCCATTACCAAACTCTTTATTACCATCTAGAGTGATACGTTGGTAGTTATCAGTACCAGCAGCTACTGAGCCTTCTAGGAAATCACCCTTTTTAGCTACCTTGGAAATCATATTGATGCTGCCACCAACTGAACCTGCACCACCCATTGCTGATGCAGAACCTTTGGTTACTTCTACTTGCTCGACCGCAAACATTTCACGGTTTTGTGAGGTAGAGTTGCGGATACCATCAATATACATAGAGCTTTCTGAACTATACCCACGAATGAAAGGTCGGTCACCATTCGGATTACCGCCTTCACCTGCACCTAAAGTAATGCCAGGAACAGTACGCAATGCATCTGCTAAAGTTGTTACTTTTGTATCTTCAATAAGTTGTTTTGAAATAACTGAAACTGATTTCGGAGTATCTAAAAGGGGAGCAACGAATTTTGCATTTGCTGATTGATCTACCTTTAAAGATTCTTCTTGTGTTGCTTGAGTATGAATCGTTGGTAGTTGTGAAACAGCTTCTTGTGCCATTGCAGTAGTTGCAATCATAGAAAGGGATGAAGCGATTGCAGATGAAACAATTTTTTTACGTGTTCTAATCAATGACATGACTTTCAGGACTTAAATACAAAACGTTATGCGAATAATAATAATTCTTATTTATATGTACAGTTTGTGTTAATTGGATTTGTCGATAGGATTATGAAGAAAATATGAAAGATTTAATAGGTTTTTGTGTCTAAAATTCTCTAATTGATTGATTATTCTTGACTGTTTGTAAAATCGATAATAATGTGAAATTTAATTGTAATTTTAGATTCATGAAGAATAACTAAAAAATTACTTTGGCTTAAGGTTGAATTAAAAAAAATTAAAAAATCATAAAATTATTGTGAAATTTCTTGGAAAAACCACCTTCAATTTACTGATCTGATCGGTTAATTTTGTATATCTTGAAAGTTGTCATATAATACAGCACTTTTTTAAAAACTGTTCCTACTAACTAATTTTTATCGAGGAAGCCATGCAAGTAACGACTGAAGCGGTTTCGGGCGTTGCCCGTCGTTTAAATGTTTCTGTACCGACGAGCCGTATTAACGAGCAATTTGAAGCTCGTTTGAAGCGCACTGCCAAAACTGTGAAGATCAACGGCTTCCGTCCGGGCAAAGTACCTGCAAACGTTGTTCGTCGCGAATACGGTGCAAGTATTTATCAAGAAGTTGTGAATGACATCATTCGTGACAGCGTATTCGAAGCAATTCAACAAGAAAAAATCAATGCGGTAGGTATGCCGAACATTGAGAAAGTTGAACATAAAGAAGATGCTTTAGTTTTTGAAGCGACTGTAGAAGTTTATCCTGAAGTTGAAGTAAAAGCATTTGACGGCTTAGAAGTTGAACGTAAAACAGCTGAAATTAAAGATGCTGACGTCGACACTATGATCGAAAACTTGCAAAAACAACGTCAAACTTGGGCTGTGACCAAGGGTATGGCGAAAAAAGATATGCAAGTGACTTTTGACTTCGAAGGTTCTATCGACGGTGAGAAGTTCGAAGGCGGTTCTGCTGAAGACTTTAAACTTGTGTTAGGTTCAGGTCGTATGATTCCTGGCTTCGAAGACGGCATCATTGGTATGAAAGCTGGTGAAGAGAAAGTAATTGATGTGACTTTCCCTGAAGACTACCAAGCTGAAAACTTGGCTGGTAAAGCAGCTCAATTCAAAATCACTGTGAAGCAAGTTGAAAAACCTAAACTTCCAGAGATTGATGCTGAATTCTTAAAAATCTTCGGTGTTACTGAAGAAGAAGGCATTGAAAAATTAAAAGCTGACGTTCGTAAAAACATGGAACGTGAAGTTCGCAATGGTTTACGTAACCAAGTTAAACAAGCGGCATTTGATGCTCTTGTTGCTGCGAACGAAGTTGAAGTACCAGCTGCAATGGTTGCTCAAGAAATTGACCGTCAACGTCAACAAATGGTTCAACAGTTCACTCAACAATTTGGTGGCGCTGGTGCTCAATCTTTTGACAAGAGCATGCTTCCTGACGAATTGTTCAAAGAACAAGCAGAGCGTTCTGTTAAACTTGGCGTATTAGTAAGCAAAGTATTAGCTGATGCTAAACTTGAAGTTGACCAATCACGTGTTGATGCTTATATCGACGACATGGCTTCTTCTTATGAAGATCCAACTGAAGTGATCGAATACTTCAAAAATGATGCTCAACAACGTGCTCAAATCGAAGCTGTTGTATTAGAAGATCAAGTTGTTGATCACATCTTAGCTGCTGCTAAAGTGACTGACAAAGCAGTATCTTACGAAGATTTATTGAAAGAACAACAAGCTCGCCGTATGGGCTAATCTTTTGAGAAGTCAGGAAAAGGCGCTTTAGGCGCCTTTTTCATTTTTTAGGTATGTGGTTAATTTGAGTACGTCATTAAGTACTTAGGTATAAATAATATAATATTTCAGTGCGAACCTTTTGCAATTTGAGAAATTATCCCGCATATTGTTGCCATAGGTTAAGTCACAAAAAATTTAGGAATAAATAACGTATGTATGTTCCAACAATTGAAAATGCTTTAGTTCCTGTTGTGGTTGAACAATCTTCTCGCGGCGAACGTTCTTTTGATATTTATTCACGACTTTTACGTGAGCGCGTCATTTTTCTAACTGGTGAAGTTGAAGACAACATGGCAAATTTGATTGTTGCTCAAATGTTGTTCTTAGAAGCTGAAAACCCAGATAAAGATATCCATCTTTATATTAACTCGCCTGGTGGTTCAGTCACTGCTGGTATGGCGATTTATGACACGATGCAATTTATCAAACCTGATGTAGTGACATACTGTATGGGGCAGGCTGCATCTATGGGTGCATTCTTATTAAATGCTGGTGCTAAAGGTAAGCGCTATTGCCTTGAAAATGCACGTGTAATGATTCACCAACCATTAGGTGGATTCCGTGGTCAGGCATCAGACATTGAAATTCATGCACGTGAAATTCTATTTATTAAAGAACGCTTGAATCGTTTGATGGCAGAACACAGTGGTCAAGACTATGACACGATTGCTCGTGATACTGATCGTGATAACTTTATGACTGCACAAGCAGCAAAAGAATATGGCTTAGTCGATCAGGTATTAAGTAAGCGTCCATAAGGGGAGTTTTTAAGTGGCTTGAGTTGTTAGAAAACGCCTCCATATAGTCATTTAACCCTATCGCTTGCCCTCATATTTAAGATTCTATTTGTGGAGAGAATATGTCCGAACATCCTCAAGGACAAAAACATTGTTCATTTTGCGGTAAAACGCAGTCTGAAGTCGGGAAACTGATTGCGGGCGAGGACGCATATATTTGTAATGAGTGTGTAGATGTCTGCTTAGACCTTGTACAAACCAGCCAACAGGTTGAAGCAGGTGACTGGGCGAGCAAGGCATTGCCAAAACCACATGAAATACGTGCTGCGCTTGATCAATATGTGATTGGTCAGGATCTTGCCAAAAAGACATTATCTGTTGCCGTTTATAACCATTATAAGCGTTTGAAAGTCGGGCAATCTGGTCATGTGTCTAAAGATGTGGAAATTGCTAAAAGTAACATTCTACTGATTGGACCTACCGGTTCAGGTAAAACATTACTTGCTCAAACATTGGCTCGTTTGTTAGATGTTCCGTTTGCTATGGCAGATGCGACTACTTTAACTGAAGCGGGTTATGTCGGCGAAGACGTTGAAAATATTGTACAAAAGCTTTTGCAAAAAGCGGATTACGATGTAGAGAAAGCTCAAAAGGGCATTATCTATATCGATGAAATCGACAAGATTACACGTAAATCTGAAAATCCGTCGATTACGCGTGACGTTTCTGGTGAAGGTGTACAACAAGCATTGCTTAAGATGATTGAAGGTACTGTAGCTTCAATTCCACCACAAGGTGGACGTAAACATCCGCAGCAAGAGTTCATTCAAATTGATACCTCAAATATCTTATTTATTTGTGGTGGTGCATTTGCTGGACTGGAAAAAATTGTACAACAACGCCAAGAGAAAGGCGGAATTGGCTTTACAGCTGACGTGAAGAAAAAAGATGAAAGCAAGAAAATTGCTGAATTGTTCCGTCAAGTTGAGCCGACTGACTTAGTAAAATTTGGTTTAATTCCAGAATTTATTGGTCGTTTACCAGTCATTGCAACGCTAGAAGAGCTTGATGAAGAAGCATTAATGCAAATTTTGACAGAACCAAAAAATGCATTAACTCGCCAGTACCAATACTTGTTTAACATGGAAAATGTTGACCTTGTATTTGAAGATTCAGCTTTACGTGCAGTTGCTAAGCGAGCGCTTGAGCGTAATACCGGAGCTCGTGGTCTACGTTCGATTTTGGAAAATGTTTTACTTGAAACAATGTATGACTTACCAAGCCGTACAGATGTAGGAACAGTTTTCATTAATGAAGCAGTCATTAATGGTGAAGCTGAACCTGTTTACAAGCCAGAACGTCAGCCTAAAGAAACAGCAACTCATGAAAGTGTTGCTAAGGCAGATTTAAAAGTAATTGATTCGAAGTCTGCTTAGATTTCATTCATCTAAAAAGCATGAATCGCGCGAGTGATTCATGCTTTTTTTGTTTTCAATTCATGTAGGTGGTGTTAATCTAAAAAAACAAAATACGCATAGTTTTGCGATATAGAAAAATCAAAAGAAAACGCTTTGAGGGATGTCATGCGTTATTTAATTATTGCATTAAGTTGTACCGCATTACTTGTGGGTTGCCAAAGTTCATCACACTTAGCAAAAAATTCAGGTGAGCTGACTGCGACTTTACCTAAAGTTGATGTAGATAAAGCACCCGGTGTATTTGATCAATATCATGTTGGTGGCTTTAGTATGGGTGGCTGGGTCAACCAAAAACTAGGCCAGACATTTGTACCGATTAAACCGCAAAATGAACATGCGGCAGTTGTCTATCTCTATCGGCCAGATACCAAATGGAACCGTCAGGAAATCGCAGCAATTAATTTGTTTGTAAATGGCAAACGAATTCCAAGTTTATTGCATAACCACTATTACTGGATTGAACTGCCAGCAGGAAGTTATCGTATTTCTGCCAGTCGTCCTTTATTAGGTATTCATTTCCAAGAGCCAAAATATATTGATATTACGGTCGATGCGGGAACATCTTATTATTTAAAATACGATGAAGAAAACAAAATGGACCGTGGTGAACACACTGGCCCATTTATGTTAATGCAGGAAAATATCGGACGTAGAGAGATTGCTTTTACTGAGCTTAAATCTTCTAGCTACAATTTTGTTGCTGAAGATACTTCAGGAAAAATACGTCATAAACCGCAAGAGCTAAAACCAGCTAAATATGATGAGAAGTCAGAAGTACATCTGATTAAACCATTTAAGTTGTGGAACCCTTTAACGTGGTAATGACCTACAAAGGATAAAGAAAAGTTAAGACTTTTCTTTATCTTTCATGAGTGGCGCAATAATTTTAAGCATCTCTTCTTGCATGTGATCACGTGCTTTAGGGTCATTAAAGGTTTGTTGACCCAGCTCCATCATATATTCTGAAATTTGCCCCATAATCTGTACGTTTTTACGCGTAATCGATTGGCCTTCTGGAGTTTTTAAAAATTTCAGATTTGCCTGAACTTCTTCTTCAGTATATGTCTTTAAATAAATATCTTGTAAGGCTTGCGTAGTTTTGGGGCTACTAATGAGCTGGTTACTCGAATCTTTTAACAGTAAGCCTAACTTTTTCGCTGCCTCTTTTTCTTTCGGGCCTAAAGTTTTGATGCCCGTAATATTAGTGATGATCTGTTCCGCTTGTTGATCATAATAAGGCGTTAATTCATTAATTGATTCTTTAAGCAAATAATCAATTTGGCTCATTTGCATGAGTTCTTTTACTGAACTTAATTTGGCAGGAGAAGCAAATAAGCTTGTCGTAATACAGCTTAGGCAGAGGCTGATTGAGAGATTTTTGAGAATAGGGCGGATAGTCATGAAATGACCTATATGCAGTTTATGGCGGGTGGGTGTATTTATTAATAGCACAGATTGGTGAATCAATTGTTACAATTCTTTTCAATTTCCAAAAAAATTACAAGGCATAAAAAAAGCACCGAATCCGGTGCTTTTCTTGATTAGCCTGCTGCGGCATCGATTACTGGAATTTTTCCAATTTTCGCTTGCCAGATTTTTGGAGCCACTGCGTGAATTGATGTACCGTTTACATCAACCGCTACAGATACAGGCATATCTTCAACTACAAATTTGTAGATTGCTTCCATACCTAAGTCTGCAAATGCAACAACTTCAGCTTCGCGAACAGCTTTAGATACGAGGTAAGCCGCACCACCAACTGCCATGAGGTAAGTTGCTTTATTGTCTTTGATTGCTTCAATTGCTGCTGGACCACGGTCAGCTTTACCAATCATACCGAATAAACCAGTATGCTCGAGTACTTTACGTGTGAATTTGTCCATACGTGTTGCAGTTGTAGGACCAGCAGGACCAACGACTTCATCACCCACTGGATCAACAGGGCCAACGTAGTAAATAAATTTACCTTTAAGATCAACTGGTAATTCTTCACCATTGTCGATCATTTCAACCATACGTTTGTGCGCAGCGTCACGACCTGTGTACATTGTACCGCTAAGAAGTAATGTGTCACCTGGTTTCCAAGAATCCATTTCTTCTTGAGTAATGGTATCAAGGTTTACGCGCTTAGATTGTGAAGAGTCCCAAGTGACTGAAGGGTAGTCTTCAAGTTTTGGTGCTTGAATATGAGCTACACCTGAACCATCAAGCTGGAAGTGAGCATGACGAGTCGCAGCACAGTTAGGAATCATACCCACTGGTTTGCCTGCAGCGTGACATGGATAATCTTTGATTTTAATATCAAGAACAGTCGTTAAACCGCCAAGACCTTGAGCACCAATACCAAGGGCATTTACTTTTTCAAAGATTTCGATACGAAGTTCTTCGATTTTGTTCTCTGGCCCACGGCGAAGTAATTCGTCCATGTTGATTTCTTCCATGAGTGCTTCTTTCGCAAGCATCATGGCTTTTTCAGCAGTACCACCAATACCGATACCGAGCATACCAGGAGGACACCAGCCTGCACCCATAGTCGGAACAGTTTTAAGTACCCAGTCAACAATCGAGTCAGATGGGTTAAGCATTGCAAGCTTAGATTTGTTTTCTGAACCACCACCTTTCGCAGCAACAGTAATATCTACCTTGTTACCCGGGACGAGTTTGTAGTGAATAACAGCAGGGGTATTGTCTTTTGTATTTTTACGACCAAATGCAGGGTCAGCAAGTACAGATGCACGAAGAACGTTACTGTTTTCAAGGTAGCCTTGGCGAACACCTTCGTTTACTGCATCGTCTAAGCTCATAGTTAAATCAAATTTAACATCTAAGCCCACTTCAAGGAAAACGTTAACAATACCAGTATCTTGGCAAATTGGGCGATGACCTTCCGCACACATGCGAGAGTTAATTAAAATCTGTGCAATTGCATCCTTTGCAGCTTTGTTTTCTTCGCGATCATAAGCACGGCTCATCGCTTGGATAAAGTCTTGCGGGTGATAGTACGAAATAAACTGTAGGGCGTCCTTGATTGATGTAATCAAGTCATCTTGTTTGATAATCGTTGTCATACCAGAAAATCTCTTGAGCGGGCTGTTAGCTAGCGGGCTAAATTATATGACAAAAACACAAACTTGTGGGGGATTGGTTGATCTTTTGACCGAAAGTCGAATAGGACTAGTGCTAAGTGTTTTAAAACTAAGAATAACCAAAAGGGAATGTTGTTATTTAAGAATAAAAAAAGCCATTTGAGCGGATATCAAATGGCGAGAGGTAGAAAAGATTAAATGATATTAATTATTTCGCAGCAGCCTGTTGTTCAGCCTGAATTGCTGTTAAGGCAATAGTAAAGACAATATCATCTACTAAAGCACCACGAGACAAGTCATTGACTGGCTTGTTTAGACCTTGCAGCATTGGTCCAACGCTGACTACATTTGCTGCACGTTGTACTGCTTTATAGGTCGTGTTACCTGTATTTAAGTCAGGGAAAATAAATACATTAGCTCGGCCAGCTACAGGTGAATTCGGCGCCTTTTGGCGTCCGACACTTTCAACGGAAGCTGCATCATATTGGAGTGGACCGTCAATCAGTAAATCAGGACGGCGTTGCTGTGCAATTTGAGTCGCTTGTTGTACTTTTTCAACATCCGCACCTGTTCCAGACGTACCAGTTGAATAGCTGATCATGGCAATACGTGGGTCAATTCCAAACGCTTTTGCAGAGTCAGCAGACTGAATCGCAATTTCAGCAAGTTGGTCGGCTGTAGGGTCTGGGTTAATTGCACAGTCACCGTAAACATATACTTCATCTGGTAAAAGCATAAAGAATATGGACGAAACTAAAGAGTAAGAAGGTGCGGTTTTAATCAGCTGAAAAGCAGGGCGCACGGTGTTAGCCGTGGTGTGAACTGCGCCTGAAACCAAACCATCTACATGATCTAGCGCCAGCATCATTGTGCCAAGAACTACGGTGTCTTGTAATTGATCTTTGGCTTGTAACTCATTGAGTTTGCCTTTGCGGAGTTCAACCATAGGTGCAACATATTGATTGCGAATGCTGTCCGGATCAATAATTTCCAAGTCTGCTGGTAATTCAATACCGCGTGCTTTTGCAACGTCTTGTACCGCATCTGGTTTTGCTAACAAAATACAATGCGCAATACCACGAGCCTGACATATAGCAGCAGCTTCAATAGTGCGTGGTTCATCGCCTTCAGGTAAGACAATCCGTTTTTTGGCTGCAATCGATTTTTGTACCAGTTCGTGACGGAATGCAGAAGGAGAAAGACGTGGTGTTGCTCCATTATTACTGTGTTGTTTAAGCCATTCGACATCGATATGACTTGAAACAAAACGAGTCACTTGCTCGGCACGCTCAGTGTCATCGGTTGGAATTTCATTACCAAAATCGGATAGGCGCTGTGCTGTTTCCAGTGTGTTTAAACGGGTATGTAAAATTGGCAACCCTTGTTTGATAGCACTTTGGCAGAACTCTAAAAGCTCAGGAGCAGGGGCTTCACGTTCAGTCAACACCAAGCCTGCCAGTGGAATACCATTACTGGTTGCTAAACTACTTGCAAGTAATACATCGGTACGTTCAGATGCACTAATAATCAGCTCACCTGCAATGAATTTATTAAGTTCATATTCAATACTTGAGGCAATTAAACTTGAGTGCAAAATACGACGTGTTTTCGCTTCGCCTTGATGTACCCATTGACCATCAATCACGTTCGCGATGTCTAAAGTTCTAGGTACACTTAAGGTATTACTAAATGGGACTAAACCAATAATTGGTAAATCGTTTGATCCAAAGTAGCGATTGTATTTTTGCAGTTCTGTCGTAAATTTTGCGATGTCTTCGGTTGGGCGTAGCGACGGATCGAATGCGACAGGTATTTGTGCTGTTTCCTCAGATAACCCACGTGTACGCATAAAGAGTACACCCGCTGTTCGATTAGAGGTTGGACCACCAAACTGCCGTAAGTGTGCTTCAACTTTCTCTGCTGTTTTACGTGGGTTTTGAATATCTGCTGTACTGACTAAAACCACTTCAGCATCGAGAGCTTGAGCAAGGCTCGCATTCAGCTCACTGGCAAAATGATCTTGCCCATTTGGCAATAAGCCTTCAACAATAATCACATTATTGTCTGCTGCAATACTGCGATGAAGACTTACCGCTTCTTCAAGTAGTTCATCGACTTCACCTGACGCAATGCGTTGGGTTAGTTTTTCATGAGAAATGGATTGAACAGTTTTACCTTGAAATAAGTGGCCAAATAAAGAGGTGGTCCGGTCTAAATTTTCTTGATCTACCTGAGAGAACGGTTTTAAAAAGCCTGCTTTAATCCCATTACAATCAAGTGCATAAATCATACCTAAACAGGCAGAGGTTAGACCTACCCCTTCACCTGTAGGAATTAATAAAATTGTATTCATATAAACCTATAAATAAATGAATAACGTTCTTTGACTTCTGTAATTAAGCAAGGCTCATTTCAGGAGATGTATTTGGTGAAACGTCTACAACCTGACGAGTTTCTTTGGCAATACGGCCTTCTTCATCGGTTGGAATCACCCAAATTTGTGGACCTGTACCGCTATCGATACGGCCTTCTGTACCACGTTTTAAGTTGTTATTTTGATCTTTATCGAGCTGTAAACCGAAGTGAGGTAAATAAGCTAGAGTTTTTTCACGAATATAAGCTGAGTTTTCACCGATACCACCTGTGAAGATCAGACCATCAATACTTGGTAAACCACAGCTTAAGGCAGCAAGTGATTTTGCAAGGCGATAGCTAAATACTTCTATTGCAAGGCGAGCATCCTCGTTGCCGTTTTCAGAAGCTTCAATCACTGTACGCATATCGTTAGAAAGTTGTGATAAGCCAAGTAATCCACTTTCGTTATTTAAAACTTTGTCTATTTTCGCTAAGTCCCAGCCAAGGTTTTTTGCAAGGAAGCTGTGTAAGCTTGGGTCGACATCACCACTACGGGTTCCCATTACAACGCCTTCAAGCGGAGTAAGGCCCATAGAAGTATCAACACTTTGTCCATTCCATACTGCACAAGTCGAGCTACCATTGCCCAAGTGTGCTGTTAGCCAACCACCTTTTTGGAAATTTCCAGCCAGTTCACTGCCTCGGTCAGACACATAAGCATGGCTTGTGCCATGGAAGCCATAGCGGCGAACGTTATGGTCTGTATATAAAAATTTCGGAATTGCATAACGGTATGCATGTGCAGGCATGGTTTGGTGGAATGCGGTGTCAAATACGGCAACTTGAGGCAATTCAGGAAATAGTCGCATTGTTGCTTCAATCCCAATTAAGTGAGCAGGGTTATGAAGCGGGGCAAGAGGCGTGGCTGCACGAATACGTTCTATAATTTCAGGGGTGAGTAATTCAGCTTTAGTAAGGCTTCCACCATGTACGACACGATGACCGATTGCTTGAGGTTTATAGTTTGCAAGACGTGCAAGTAAGGTTTCTAAAGCTTTGACGTGGTCAGCATAGGGAATTGAAAGCTCTAGCGGCTCTCCACCGACTGTAATTCCTTTAATACGAGCATCAGCTGCCCCTAAGTTTTCTGCTAAACCATAAATACGATCTTCACGACGCTCTGAAACCAGTGCGTATTTGATAGATGAAGAACCGCAATTAATAACTAATACTGATGTAGCCACGTTGAAATACCCAAGTCCTGATTTAAAAATAGTTTTCCTAACTTCCTGATCAAAAGGCATTAATTGCAATATGCACTAAGAGCAGGTTGTGATGTTTTAACATGTGTTGTTTTTCTGTCCAAGATAGACTTTAGCCCATTAGACTTAAGCACTATCGACCATTAAATTTTTTATAACTAATATTTGTTCAGTATAAAGCTTAACCACTGTATTCATTTATTTTTTGTAGATGAATTAAACAGTTTTTTGTATATATTTATGAAGAGTAAATTTATATTTAATGTAATTTTCAACTATTTGGTATAAATTTTTTAAGAAAAAGAAGTGATGTTATTTTAATCAAGCTCGATGAATGTATTACAAATAATATACGTAAATGAAATTAAGATTTAATCGTTTATATATAGGTTAAAATGAATAAATCATAAACATTTTTATTATAAAATTTAGTATAAAAAAACTGTGTTAATACATTTATAAAGATATTTTATTGCTTTGATATTATGAGAATTTTCTCATAGTTATTAGTGGCTAATATATAGGTAAATATAGTCAAAAATAAAACCAGCTTCTTGTTTAAAACTTAAACATAATTTGTATTTAATACTAATGCTCAGGTATTACCGTAAAGTTGTCTAGGGCTTGCATGTCGCTTTTTGCCTTAATAATATTGTTCCTCCCCCTTATCAAATGATGATGAAATATATCATTTGGTCTATTTTTATTGTTCCGGCTTATCCGGTTGTACAGGAGCGTCCAGCATGGACTTGCCGAATCCAATATTGGCAAAAGTTACCGAACGTGTAATTGCGCGTAGCCAAAAAACTCGTTCTGCATATTTACAACGTATTGAACATGCTCAAGGCAAATTTCCAGCTCGTGGAGCACTTTCATGTGCCAATCTGGCTCATGGATTTGCCGGCATGGAAGATAATGAAAAATTAATTATTAAAGTGGGGCGTGAACCAAATATTGGTATTGTGTCTTCTTATAATGAAATGCTTTCGGCACATGCCCCATATAAAACATTCCCTGACATTATAAAAACAGCTGCTCGCGAAAATGGCGGCGTTGCACAGTTTGCTGGTGGTGTACCGGCAATGTGTGATGGTATTACTCAAGGTAATGCCGGTATGGAATTGTCATTGTTTTCACGTGAAACAATTGCAATGAGTACAGCGATTGCACTTTCTCATAATATGTTTGACGCTGCATTGTGTCTCGGGGTATGCGATAAGATTGTGCCAGGCTTGCTGATTGGTGCTTTACAGTTTGGTTATCTACCAACTATTTTTGTACCCGCAGGTCCAATGAGCAGCGGTTTATCGAATGATGATAAAGCTAAAATCCGCCAGCAATTCGCTACAGGCCAAGTAGGTCGCGATGCCTTACTTGAAGCTGAGTCTGCTGCATATCATGGGCAGGGCACATGTACATTCTATGGTACTGCCAATAGTAACCAAATGTTGATGGAAGTGATGGGTTTACATTTGCCAAGTGCTGCATTTGTTCATCCTCACACACCACTACGTGACGCGCTTACTGCCGAAGCTGCTAAACGTGTACTTGACTTAACTGCTGAGCGAGGCAACTACACGCCAATTGGTCATGTTATTGATGAAAAAGCCATTATCAATGGCATTGTAGCTTTACTGGCTACAGGCGGTTCAACCAACCATACCTTACATCTTATTGCGATTGCACGTGCGGCTGGCATCTTAATTGACTGGGATGACTTTGATGAGTTGTCTGCTGTTGTTCCATTGCTCGCAAAAATCTATCCAAATGGTAAAGCCGATGTAAACCATTTCCAAGCAGCGGGAGGGGTGGCATTCCTTATTCGTAACTTACTTGAGGCTGGTTTACTACATAACGATGTGACGACAGTCGCTGGTAAAGGTTTACAGCACTACACTAAAGAACCGAAATTGATTGACGGTCAGCTCACTTGGGTTGACGGTGTGGTTCAAAGCCTTGATGACAAAGTACTCCGTAGTATTGATGCGCCGTTTCAGCCAGATGGTGGCTTGCGCTTAATGCAAGGTCGCCTTGGTCGTGGTGTTATTAAAATTTCTGCGGTTGCGCCAGAGCACCGTAAAGTGAAAGCACCAGCAATCGTATTTGACTCGCAAGAAGCGGTACAAGCGGCGTTTGATCGTGGTGAATTACACCGAGACTTTATTGCGGTGGTTCGTTTCCAAGGTGCTCGTGCGAATGGTATGCCTGAATTACACCGTTTAACGCCTGTGTTGGGTGTTTTACAGGATCAAGGTTTCCATGTTGCATTAGTGACTGATGGCCGTATGTCTGGTGCTTCAGGCAAAGTACCGGCAGTCATTCATTTGTCTCCAGAAGCGTTATTAAACGGTCCGATTGGAAAAGTTCAAACCGGAGATATGTTAATCATTGATGCTGAAGCTGGCGTACTCGATATTGAGTTAGATGAACAAACTTGGCAGTCACGCCCTGTTGCACAGCCAGAACATCAGGCTGAAAACGAAGTCGGTTTTGGACGTGAATTATTTGGTGTATTCCGTGCAGCAGCAGCGCCTGCTGAGCATGGTGCATCTGTGTTTGGTGCACTTGTTGGCGAAGAGCTACAAGCGCATATTTGAGACGAAGGAATTACAAAGTAATGAGCAAGATTGAAGATGTTGTCAAATTAGGCCCAGTAATTCCAGTGTTGGCTTTTGATTCTGCTGAACAAGGTGAGCATGTATCACGTGCGTTGCATGCTGGTGGTGTAAAAGTACTGGAAATTACTTTACGTACCGCTGCTGGTTTGGCTGCTATTGAGCGAGCGTCTCAGTTAGCAGATGACATTGTGGTGGGCGTAGGAACGATTACTAAGCCTGAGCATTGTGCTCAAGCTAAAAAAGCAGGCGCTAAATTCGGGGTATCTCCGGGTTTGACTAAGGACTTGCATCTGGCTGCGCAAGATGCGGGCTTGCCTCTTTTACCAGGGGTAATGACACCGAGTGATCTTATTCAAGCGATTGAATTGGGTTACGACATTGTGAAGTTTTTCCCTGCTCAACAGGCTGGTGGTGTAGAGATGCTAAAAGCATTTTATGGCCCATTTCCAAACTTACGTTTTTGTCCTACAGGTGGAATTACAGCCGAGTCAGCTCCAGATTTCTTGAAGCAACCTAATGTCGTGTGTGTAGGCGGGTCATGGTTAACACCTAAGCCCGTTGTCGCTGCACAAGATTGGGCTGAAATTACCCGTTTAGCCCAAATTGCAAGTCAGTTGTAAGTTTTACGAAAGTAATTGTGGTTTGAAAATCTAAAGTGTCTTTTAGGTGCTTTAGATTTTTTGTGATGCGGTGATTGGCGGATGCCAGTCATACAAAATATAAAAAATGAGTGCTTCAACAATGAGTATATCTCTGGTTGAAGAGCTTCGTTTGGGCAGTATGCCTAGATAGCATTATTCCAAGGAGAAAGTGTCACATGGAGACCGTTCAGGGTGGCATGTTGCTTATCTATACTTTAATCGCGATTGTTGCTTTGATTGTTATGATCGCGAAGTTTAGAATTTACCCCTTTTTAGTTCTTATTATTGTTTCTCTCGGTTTAGCTCTTGCAGTTGGCATGCCAATGGATGGGATCGTTAAATCATATGAGGCTGGTACCGGTAAAACATTAGGTCACCTTGCGATTGTGATTGCGCTAGGAACCATGCTTGGCAAGATGATGGCCGAGTCAGGTGGTGCGGAACGAATAGCAATTACTTTAATTAAATGGTTTGGTGAAAAACATATTCACTGGGCCATGATGTTCATTGCATTAATTGTGGGGCTTCCCGTATTTTTCGAAGTCGGTTTTGTACTTCTAATTCCAATTGCCTTCAACATTGCTAAACGCACAGGTAAATCATTGTTGGTTGTAGGTTTACCTATGGTTGCAGGTTTATCGGTCGTACACGGGTTGATTCCACCACATCCAGCAGCTTTGCTCGCGGTGCAGGCTTACCACGCCGACATCGGTAAAACTATTATGTACAGTTTGTTGGTTGGTGTCCCGACAGCGGTTGTTGCAGGTCCATTGTATGCATTATGGATCAACAAATATGTCAAATTGCCTGAAAACAATCCTTTAGCAAAGCAGTTTGTTGAAGCAGATGCTAACAAGACACGTGAATTACCAAGTTTTGGTATTACCTTATTTACGATCATGCTGCCAGTTGCATTGATGCTAGTTGGTAGTTGGGCAGATGTTTTCTTTGCTCCAAAAACTTTTCCAAATGAGTTATTACGCTTTATTGGTACTTCTGATATTGCATTGCTTATTGCTGTTTTGGTCAGCTTTATTACTTTCGGCACCATGCAGGGTTTCAACCGTGAACAAATCGAAAAGTTCTGTGGTGGGTGCTTGGCTTCAATTGCAGGTATTTTGTTGATTGTTGGTGCTGGTGGCGGTTTTGGCGGTATTTTAAGAGACAGTGGAATTTCTAATGAAATTGTATCTACTGCCTTAAAAGCAAACCTTTCACCATTGTTGTTAGGATGGCTTGTTGCAGCTCTTATACGCTTGGCGACAGGTTCGGCTACTGTTGCGATGGCTACGGCTTGTAGCATTGTTGCACCTATTGCGGCGGCGGCAGGTGTAGTGGTTAGACCTGAACTTTTAGTATTAGCAACAGGTTCAGGATCATTAATTTTCTCGCATGTAAACGATGCTGGTTTCTGGCTAATCAAAGAATATTTTGGAATGACAGTTGGGCAGACACTGAAGACTTGGTCTGTACTGGAAACAATTATTTCAGTACTTGGTTTGTCTTTCACATTGTTGCTTAGCGCTGTTTTGTAATTAGAGGTAGGTAATCCATGATTGTGATAGCTATGGGTGTCTGTGGAACAGGGAAAACCCTCATTGGTGAGTTGTTATCAGAGCGTTTGGCTTGTGAGTTCCTCGATGGCGATACGCTTCATTCCGCTGCAAATAAAAGCAAGATGAGCCAAGGTATTCCTTTAACTGATGAAGATCGCTTGCCATGGTTGCAAGCCATTCGTCAGGCAATTGAAACAAAACAAAGAGATGGTGAAACAGCTGTGTTTACATGCTCATCTTTAAAGCGGATGTATCGCGATATTTTAAGAGGGCAGGACCAGAATGTTAAGTTTGTATATCTAAAAGGTTCTTTTGAACTATTACAGCAAAGACTTGCAGAAAGATCTGGTCATTTTTTTGATCCATCATTGTTACAAACTCAACTAGATACATTAGAAGAACCTGATGTGAATGAGGCAATAGCAATTGATATTGCTCTCACACCAGAACAGATCATTGAACAAGTCATCCAGAAGCTAGGGGTGACTGATAGTGTGTGTCGGGGGTAAATTCATCTAGAAAATATCGAAACTATCACAGCCTTAAGATATTCACCTTGCATCTACGGTTCAAGCAAGGTGAGTACTGATAATAATAGTAGTATTGACCCGAATAAGACCTGATTACAGTGAAAGCTCGGTAGATATAAAAAGATATACAAAGAATAAGGTACTAAGAAGAATGAATCAGTTAAATAATTTACAGCATAAATTTCCAGTAGTGGACAGTATTCCTGAAAGTGTACGTCTGCCATCTCAAATTCATCAACGTGTCTCACTGGTGGACGGTGAGTTGAAGCTATGGGCTGGTCCAACCAAGAAAACATTATCTCCGATCTGGATTCAGCAGTCTGACGGTAGCCTACAGCAAGTTGAACTTGGTAGTTATCCAGTCATGGGCGAAAAAGAAAGTGATGAAGCTCTGGAAGCGGCAGTACGGGCTTACAACAATGGTCGCGGCGAATGGCCAATGATGAAAGTTGGTGAGCGCATCGCTTGTATGCAGAATTTCATTCAGCGCATGGTAGAGCAACGAGATCTGATTATTAAGCTGATCATGTGGGAAATTGGCAAGAGCTTGGCTGACTCAGAGAAAGAGTTTGATCGTACTATTACCTATATGCGTCAAACCATTGATGCTTTAAAAGATCTGGATAATGCTAACTCTCGCTTTGTAATTGCTGAAGGTACTATTGGTCAAATTCGTCGTACTCCATTAGGTGTTGTGTTGTGTATGGGACCATACAACTACCCATTGAATGAAACCTTCGCAACCCTCATCCCAGCTATGCTAATGGGTAATACCATTATTTTTAAACCACCTCAATTTGGAACTTTACTATTTGAACCATTGCTAGAGGCATTCCGAGATTCATTTCCAAAAGGCGTAATCAATACTATCTATGCACCCGGTTCTCTGGTAGTGCCTCACTTATTAGCGTCAGGGCAAATTAATGTATTGGCACTGATTGGTTCTAGTAAAGTGGCTGATCACTTGAAAAAGCAACATCCAAAATCCCATCGTCTGCGTGCGATTTTGGGGTTGGATGCGAAGAATGCAGCCATCATTTTGCCTGATGCTGACTTAGACCTGACAGTGAAAGAGTGTCTACTGGGTGCATTGTCTTTCAATGGTCAGCGTTGTACAGCTTTGAAAATGCTGATGGTGCACCGCTCAATAGCCGATGAATTTGTTAATCGTTTAACGACTGAGCTGGCTAAACTGAAAGTAGGTATGCCGTGGGAAAAAGGCGTCTCTATTACGCCGTTACCGGGTATGCACCGTACCGCTTACATGACTGAAGTGATTGAAGATGCTGTGGCAAAAGGGGCTAAAGTGGTTAATCCGGAAGGTGGTGAATTCTGCAAAACCATGTTCTATCCAGCTGTCGTTTATCCAGTGACTGAGGGGATGAGACTATATCGCGAAGAACAGTTTGGGCCAGTGGTACCAGTTGCTGTTTATGATGATATTGAAACTGTATTGGATTATGTCACTACTTCTGATCATGGTCAGCAGGTGAGTATTTTTGGTAGTGACCCAGCGCAAATTGGTCATTTGGTCGATACACTGGTACATCAAGTTTGTCGTGTAAACATCAACTGTCAATGTCAGCGTGGTCCTGATGTATTCCCATTTGGTGGCCGTAAAGATTCTGCAGAAGGTACACTGTCTGTGCATGATGCGCTTCGTGCATTCTCGATTCGCTCTATGATTGCGGCTAAACAGACTGATGACAGTAAAGGTATGCTGGCTTCTATGGTGTCTGAGCATTATTCAAAATTTGTGAATACCGACTTTATTTTCTAATTAATATACGATTAAAAAAAATCAGCCCTCGGGCTGGCTTTTTTATGGGAAATAACAAAATAAAAACGCCTGATATGGATCAGGCGTTTTTATTTAAATAAGGGACTTATTGACGAATTTGACCGTCACCTAACACAATCCATTTTTGAGAAGTTAAACCTTCTAAGCCAACAGGGCCGCGTGCATGGATTTTATCAGTTGAGATACCAATCTCAGCACCTAAACCATATTCAAAGCCATCAGCAAAACGAGTTGAGGCATTAACTACGACTGAACTTGAATCTACACGAGCCAAGAACTGACGAGCTAAAGTATAGTTTTCAGTCACAATTGCATCGGTATGATGCGAACCATATTTATTGATATGGTCAATTGCTTCATCAATACCACTAACCACTTTAACAGCAAGAATTGGTCCTAAATATTCGGTATACCAATCTTCTTCTGTCGCAGGTTTTACAGAAGCGCCTAAAATACGACGTGTTTCTGGACAGCCACGGAGTTCGACTTGTTTTTCAGCATAAAGTTCAGCAATACGTGGTAAGAAAACGTCTGCAATTTTTTCATCAACAAGCAGTGTTTCCATCGCATTACAAACACCGTAACGATGTGTTTTGGCATTCAATGTAATTGGTAATGCTTTTTGTAAGTCTGCCTGTGCTTCAACAAATACATGGCAATTACCATCAAGATGCTTAATGACAGGAATACGCGCTTCGTTGGTTACACGCTCAATTAGGCTTTTGCCACCACGTGGAACAATTACATCTACGTATTCTGCCATGGTAATGAGGTGACCAACCGCTGCACGGTCAGACGTTTCAATGACCTGTACCGAATGCTCAGGTAAACCAGCAACTTTTAAACCATGCTTAATCGCTTCTGCGATTGCTTTGTTTGACTCAAGTGCTTCTGAACCACCACGTAAAATAATGGCATTGCCCGATTTAATTGCTAAAGATGCAGCTTCAAGTGTTACGTTTGGGCGTGATTCGTAAATCATACCTACTACACCCAAAGGCACACGCATTTTTCCAATTTGAATACCTGTGGGGCGATATGCAAGATCCGTAATTTCCCCAATTGGATCGACAAGCGCGATCACATCTTTTAAACCTTGCAACATCCCTTTAAAGCGTGCGGGTGTAAGCTCAAGACGATCAAGTAAGGCGCTATCAAGCTTGTTGTTACGGCCTTTTTCCATGTCGAGTTGATTCGCCGCCAAGATTGCTGCCTGATTATTTTCTAAAGCAGTATAAATAGCAGAGAGTGCATGATTTTTAAGCGAAGTCGAAGCACTTGTTAAAACACGTGAAGCCTCACGTGCTTGTTGCCCGACTTTTTGCATATATTGTTCAATTGAATCTTGCATAGCAGTTTTTAATCATTTACCAATGACTACGATAGTAGCAGTCAAATGCGGAACAATGAATGGCTTTTTTTGAAAAATGTGACCGCTATAAAAAAACATTTAAATATTTTGCAAACTATTCGCGGCTTAAACAAGATGAGCGGTCATTTCAGCGATTGCGTATATTTCAGACAATTGTTTAGAATGGACTTGTGCAATACAAACTAATACAAATTTTAAAGATTTGTGCATAAAAGATTACATGTTCAAGAAGGAACTCTTGCAGCATAAAAAAATTACAGCAAGGAGGAAGCAAGGATATGAATTCCATTATTCAAATGGATTCGGAGATAAACCAAGCTTATGCCGGTTTTGGGTTTTTCGATATCTACCATAGAGATAGTTTTAAACAGCCAGCTCGTACGACATGGATTGACGGTTGGAAAATTGAATACATGGCGATTGCAGACCCAAAAACCATTCACAAAACACCGATTGTGATTGTTGGTGGTGCTTTTCAAAATTTTAACTCTTATAAATATTGTGTTGAGCAACTGTTTGAAAGTGGCCCGGTCATTTTAATCGACTTGCCATCTATGGGCGCAAATCAACAAATTACCAATCGAGATACCGGAATTTCTGCTGGAACATTAGAACTACCTGATTTGTCCGCAATGTTAGGTCGCTGGTTAGATATTGTGGGAATTCAAAAAGTTTCTGTAATGGGAATGTCGTTGGGTTCAGTTGTTGCTTCTTGTTTTGCTTATCACCGTCCAGATTTAATGGACCGTATGATTTTAATGGGTGTCATGCAAAAGACCCGTAAAAGTTGGCGGATGATTTTGGAAGAATCACTCAAACTCATGCAAGAAAACCGTATGGAAGAGTTTGGACAAGCGGTGATTCTATATTTGGTGAATCATGCCAAATTAGATAAAACACGTATGTCACCGACAGCTAAAAAATTATTTTTTAGGCAAATGGCTGAGTTTACGGGGACCGAGCGTGAACGTTATGACATTAACTGTAATCGACTTTTACGCTTAACAGATGTACCGATTCCACAGTGTAAAACACTGGTCGCAG
>NZ_JEYB01000038.1:0-38385 GCF_000582255.1 Acinetobacter sp. 1566109
ATTTAACATATTGATTTTAAAAAATTTAAACAGATGATTGTCAAATGACGGTTATCTGTTTTTTTATACCCTTTATCTGGTTTGTATTCGTTTTGTAAAAGTAGAACGTAAAATTTATATAGAAATAAAAAGTTTTAAATTTATTTGGGGTTATGGGGATGAGGGGAATTACTCCGCAAGAAGGGTTCACCTTAGTGGAACTCATCGTAACAATTGCAGTCATGGCTATTATTGCAATGATGGCTGCGCCGTCTATGTCAAATTTATTAGAAAGTAAACGTTTAGATACTAATCAAAGAGATTTAATTAGCACTCTATCTGAGGCGAAAAGTCAGGCTGTGCTTGGTCGTCAGAATGTTTCAGTTAATTTGAATTCAGCGGCTTCTAATACTGCCACTTTATTAAATTGGCAACCTACTTCTAACAACACTCTAACGCTAAAAAATATAGCTGCTGATAATACCCAAAGTTCTTTAGCTATCACTACTTTAACATTTAACGCAAATGGAGTTGTGAGTAATATTACTCAGGATGCACTTATATCTATTTGTAATTCAAGAATAAATAAAAAGAAAAATTTTATACTTACAAAACTTGGAGCTTTGGTTTTTAAAGCTGAGGAGACATGCTAATGCATTTAAACAATCTGAAAGTTCAAGCAGGTGTTGGTTTAATAGAAGTTTTAGTTGCTTTAATTCTACTTGCAATAGGAGTACTTGGTTATGTAGCACTTCAGATCAGGGCAATGGACGCATCTTCAGAAGCATTAACTAAATCTCAGGCGATGATAGTCATGAGGGGGTTAGCTGAAAATATTCGCACAAATAGTGTTCAAGCTGGTCAATATCCAGCATTTGTGCGTAGTTATAGTAATTTTTCATCAACTACAGTGGCTCCGACTTCCTGCTTTAATAGGCCGTGTACGCCTTCACAGCTTGCTCAATTTGACGCATATCAAACAGCAAAAAATGCAGATCAGCTGGGTATCAAAATTACAATGACAAATTGTCCAGGCGTTACTTCAACTATGACTTTACAAAGGCAATGTTTATTCGCTTTTTGGGGAAAAACTTTACCAGTAACGAGTACAAGTGGGAGTACATCAACTGTAGATGTATCAAATTGCATCACTAGTAGTGGAATTTATGTCTCTAATTCTAAGTGTTTAATGATGGAGACATATTGATGAATCGATCATTTTTAGAAAAGCAGCAAGGATTTACCTTAATTGAACTTATGGTTGCTTTGGCTTTAGGTTTAATTCTTGTTGCAGCTGCTACTCAATTGTTTATAGGTGGAATTTTATCAAGTCGTCTACAAAAAGCGAATGCTGAAATACAAGATAGTGGTATTTTTGGTCTGGATTATATTGTACGTGACATACGACTTGTCAATTATGGAAATATTATAAATCCTCAGTTAAATGATACTACTCCTTGGGGAGGGATAGTGTTAACGGGTTCTACTGCTACCAATAATAACAATGTAAATTTTGTGCCTAATACGGGGACTAACGTCTATATCGCAGATGCTTTATTAAGCCGTGGTGCAGGCGATACAGTAAGTACCTTAAATAACCAGTGGAAAGGCCTTTCAAATATACAGAACAGTTCAAATGCAACTATACAGAGTGATCAGCTTACTATTCAATTTATTGCTCCTTCTAATATGACAAATTGTGAAGGTGCAAATGTTTTGGCGGGTGATCTTGTTGTAGAGCGCTATTTTTTACGTCTCGATAATAATGGGAGTTCACAACAAGATTATGCACTAGCATGTGATGCAAATACACCTTCTACCACACCTACAGCTCAACCAACATCAGTTGATGGGTTTGGAGATGCGGGTCAAATTATATTGCCACGTATTGATCATTTTCATGTTCTATTAGGCGCGAAAAATGCAGCTGGTAATTTTGCTTATTACACTATTCCCCAATATCGAGTGGCTGCACAAGCTGCAAGAGATGCGACCCCTACACAATTAGCTCCGCGTATCTTATCCATACAAATTTCTGTATTAGCACGTTCTACCAATAATGCTCAAAACAAAGCAGTCGATCCTAATCAAACTTTTGTAATGTTAGATCAAACAGTACATGCCTCAGATACAAGTACACGATTCTTACGACGCGTTTATAGCACAACAATTGCTTTACGTAATGCAATGGGGGAAAAACTATGACCCATTTGAGAAGCAAATATATAGTCCAACATCATCAAAAAGGTGCGACGCTTATTGTTGTGCTTATTATTTTGTTAATTGTTATTGCTGTGGGAGTTTTAGCCATTAGGGTGGCTATTGTTTCTTTGAAAGTTGCAACAAATAGCCAAATTGGCCAATTAAATTTTCAATCTTCTGATACTCCTATACAGCTCATCACACAGATGGATCCAACGACGCTTACAAATATTAGTAATGTGTTAGGAGCAGCACTCAAAGAAAATGAGAGTCATCCTGGATCGGAATATAATTTTTGCTATAAGCCAGTTTCGACCACTGTAAGTTTTGCCCAAACCCGAGATGCGAGTCTACTGCGAGCAGGAACTGCTAACAATGCCGTGGTAGAGGATGGAGGAGTGGCTGGCTTTTGTGACCTGACCACTGATTATGGAAGTAATCGTCAAGCTGTCGTTACACAAATTGCTGTAAGCATTCCAACAGATGCCGTTAATGATGTTCCAGGTTCAAATTTACCACGTGGAACAAATGCGTCTGAAGGTACTGCTTTACCAAAGAGTATGCTTTCTACACAACGCATTCGAGTGATTACAACTTCTTTTTTACCTGCTTATGCTTCTACCTCAATGCAAACTTTGCAAGCAGATTGTTTGAGTACAAATAGTGCCAAGATCAGCGATAACTTTGATAGCTCATTAAGTAATAAACAAACGTTAGCTGATTGTTTGGCAAATCATAATGTACCTTTTAGTACTCAGATTCAAGAATTTAACTATACCAATAAGCTTACTGAAACTATGGCGCCAGGTTCATAATGGGGAATATCATGAAACTACATTTCAAACCAAATAAATTATGGTATGCCATCTATTCAACTTCGATGACATTTACATGGCTTATGTCAAGTTCTGTAGTGCAGGCAAGTGATTTACAAATTTATGCCGCACCTACAGCAGGTAAAAAAACAATTGTTATGATGCTAGATACTTCTGGATCAATGGGGCGTACGATCCAGCCTGGTTATAGTATTTATGATGATTACGGTATTACAAGTTGTTCAACTACTTATGTAAACTCAACAACTACTCCTAGTTATCGTCGGTATTATTGCTGGGTTTCCTCAAATACAACCCTTAGTAAAGTAACTAATTTAGCTACTGGATGTGAGAAACAGGCAGATAATAGTTATCGTTGTTATGACCGGTTAACGCGCCTAAAAGATGGTATGTTTTCTTTTTTAGAAAATAATAACCCGATATTTAATAATGTAAGTGTTGGATTGGGGCATTTCTCTACATACAGTAGTGGTACTACTGGTGATGGCAGTAGCGGCGAAATTTTGGTTCCAGCAGCAAATTTGGGCGTTGTAGGATCTGCACAAAGAGTTGCATTAAAAAATGCTGTAGCTGGATTAGAAGCAAGTGGAGGAACGCCTACTGCTAATGCTTATGCTGAGGCAGCAGCTTACTTAATGGGAACACGAACATTAAGCTCGACTACAGCAAATGTGGCAATGTATTTTAAATATTATCCAGTTTTAACTCAGACGTCACAAACCGTTTACTATGCCTGTGGTAATAATTCAGCTAGTGGTTCAACAGATAATACAAAGTGTACATATACGCCGACCACAATTCCAAGCCAGTCTAATTTATCTAACTATAGTAGTAATACTACAAGCTCAACAAATGGAAATATAACGACTTACACCACTTATTATTATAAAACGACTGGATGGTTTTATCCTACAACGACCTATTACTATAAAACTACTTATAGTGAAACTAAAGTAACCAGTTCAACACCTAATTATCAAAGCTGTACAGCATATAACTCTAATGGATGTACTACTTGGAGTGCGGCTTCTTTAACTAATCCAACAACAGATACCTATGATACGCAATGTACAGTTAATACAGTGGCTGGTACATGTGTCTATCAAACTAAAACAATTTTAGGTACAAACAGTTATAGTGGATTTAATAGCTCCGTTCAAAGTTCAAAAGATCCAGATACCAACTACACTACATATAAATCACCATTACCTCCCGTTAGTCAGCGTCAAAGTTGTGATGGACAAGGGGTTTATATTTTGTCTGATGGTGAACCAACGAATAACGTAAACTCTTCTGTTTTAGCCTCTGCATTGAACCTTAGCTCATTTAGTAATAGTGGTGGACTGAGCGGTGGTACAAACTGGGATTATATGAGTAACTTCGCTAAGGCCTTATTTAATGGCGGGGTAATTCAAAGTGATGCTAATAATGCTACAAACCCAGCTAATGTATCTATACAAACTGCTTTTGTTGGTTTTGGTTCAGCATTAAATGCCTTGAGCACTACAGATGCGAAGAACGCTTGTAAAATGAGTTCTCGTACTCAAATAGATAGAAGTGGAGATGATGCATGTTCTCCAAATCAGGGAACAAATGCTGTATCTGCCCCAGGTTATGGTAATGGTGGATTTTTTCCTACCCAAAGTGCGCAGGGAGTAACCGATAGCGTAATTGCATTTATTAATAACTTAGGGAAGGTGCCTTTAGAGCCTCTTACTACTGGTGCGATTTCTGTACCTTATGATGCATTAAATCCTAAAAACCTACAGGAATATGGTTATTTACGGACTTTTGAGCCAGATCCGGCAAATGCTTATCTGACTTGGCGAGGTAACTTAAAAAAATATCATGTGGTTTTATCTGGTTCAAATGCTGGTGCATTTGAAGCGAACTCTGGTGGGCTGGTCTATGATGCAAATGGAGCATTCCGTAGTGGTACAAAAGATTATTGGAATAGCTCTAGTTATAATGATGGCGGAAAAGTTTTTTTAGGGGGAGCCTATAGCAATGTACCATTACCAACTTTAGGTCAGCCAGAAGAGGTAAATTCTCAAGGTAATATTACTAAATATTATTATGCAGCAAAAAATAAAATCCGAAATCTGTTTACTGATGTTTCTACCGTGGCTACAGATGGTAGTTTAACTAAAATATCAACTACAAATACTAACTTACTGAAAATTCCTGCTGCGCCTGCTATAAATACAAATCCTTTTGATACAGCGGCTAATACTGCAAGTTATGTGCTAGGAAAATTTAATAGCTCTACGGGACAAGATGTTTTGAAGGCATTCCCTGTGAGCTTAAAATTAAAATTATTAAATTACTTGGGTTATCCGACAGATATTACGGCGACAGCTCTACCAAGCACATTAACCACATCAAATGCCCCTTATTTATCGATGGGCGGGAGTATCCACTCTTTTCCGGTACAGCTGACTTATAGTGGTACTTTAGATCAAAATGGAAATTTAACCAGTGCACGTGAGCAATCTATTCTTTACGGAAGTATGGAAGGAGGATTGCATATCGTAGATGCCTCTTCTGGGGTTGAGCAAATGGTATTTATCCCAGCCGATATATTAAATGATACGGTAGCGTCTAAAGCTTTAGTGGTAGGGCAAAGTGATTCAACAGCCCCTGCTCAAGGTATGGATGGAGCATGGGTATCGGATCCAGCATATAACATTACCACTACAGGTTCAGGTAGTTCAGCAGTATCAAAAGTTACTGCTAAACAAATGAATATTTATGGTGGAATGCGTATGGGGGGCAGTAGCTATTATGGATTAAATGTATTAAATCCAAGTTCCCCACAATTAATGTTTAGAATAGGTGCAGATCAATCTGACTATAGCCGTATGGGGCAAAGCTGGTCTAAGCCTGTACTTGCAAATATTCGTTATAACGGTGCGATTAGACGTGTCATGATTGTTGGTGGTGGTTATGATCAATGCTACGAGAAACCAAATATCACGTTGAGTGACTCATGCTTTAGCAATGGTAAGGCAAAAGGAAATGCTGTCTATATTATCGATGCTAAAACCGGAGAGCGTTTATGGTGGGCCAGTGATACAGGGTCCAATAATGATAACGCTAATATGAAGCATAGTATTGTTAGCCGTATTAGTACTTTGGACCGAGATGGTGATGGCTTAGTAGATCATTTGTATTTTGGCGATTTAGGTGGACAAGTCTTTCGTGTAGATCTTAATAATAATCAGACTCAAACTAACTCGACTTATAGTGGTTTCGGTATAAGAGTTGTGAGATTGGCAAATCTGGCAACAAACGATACAACAAATGATAGTGGAAATGATTACACAGGTGGAAATGCCCCTCGTTTTTATGAGCCGCCTACCGTAACAATTCATGATTATGGTGTTCGCTCATTTATTACGGTTGGTATCGCTTCTGGTGATCGAAGTACACCACTAGATGTTTATCCAATTATTGGCCGAGAAGGTATGTCTCCTAGTACGGCGCTTAGTGGTCGACCTGTAAATAATGTTTATGGAATTATTGATAGAGACTTTATCAAAAAGAATTTAATGTCGTTAAGTGATAGTCAGCTTGAAACTAAGGATCTTATTCGCTCAAATCTACGGAAAAACCCACAAATATTAAGAGCAGGCGAAACGAGCGTAGGGCAGGTTTTCTTTCCAAGTACGGGTACAGGTCAAGCAGGTTGGTACCGATCACTTTCTAGTACGAGCAATGGTACTGAAAAAGCTGATAATAGCTTCCGTATTAAAGGGGGAATGAAAGCCTTTGAAGAACCAATAGCAATTACAGGTAATTTAATAGTTCCTGTCTATGATCCTCAAGGAACGGGTATTGTTGCGTCAGACCCTTGTTTACCACGTGTAGTAGGTGAAACAGATCGACAAACTTATTGTCTGCCATTTGGAGTGTGTCTGAATACTGATGGATCGATTAATCATAATAAGGAAGATAATAGTGGTTTTGGGACAGATGGAACAAAGAACCTAAATGTAATTGGTTCAGGGGTTCGCAATATTACGTTTGTGCCTAGTGAAGATAATCCATCTCCGCAAAACAGTTGTGGAAAATTAAAGTTATCTGGTAATGAGCAAGGAACAGGGCAGTGGCAATGCACAAGCTATTTGATCCCTGCACGCTGGTATGAGCGGTATCGCTAAAAGGGATGGTTTATGAGTAAATACTATAATTTGAAGTTCAATCGGGGTTTTACTCTGATTGAACTTATGGTCACTCTTCTTACTTTAGCTATTCTTGTTGCTATTGCTGTTCCTTCTTATCAAAGTTATGCCCGTAGAGCTACCGCATCTGCCGCTAAGAGTGAGATTTTAAAATTAGCTGAGCGATTGGAGCAGCATAAGTCTAGAAATTTTACCTATAGGGGATTTACCACAACCTCTGTAACGTTAACTCGTGGGGGGTATACGATTCAGATCACTGATGATACCACTGCTGGTAATTTATTAACGAGTTCTGCTGCGAATGGGCAGACATGGGTGATTAGAGCGACTACTACAGATTCCAGAAATCTTAATTTTATTGCTAAAAACTCAGGTTTACGTTGCCAGAGCTTAACAGCTACTGCTGTTGATAATGATTGTGGTGGAACAACTACATGTAACACATGTGAAGCAAATAGTGAGAGTTGGCAGTGAAGAATGGTTTTACACTAATAGAAATTATGGTTGTGGTGGCAATTATTGCAATTTTGGTAGCGATAGCTACTCCATCGTATTTACAATATGTTCGTAAAGGGAATCGTACAGCCGTTCAATCTGAAATGATGAATATTGCACAAACTTTAGAGTCTCAAAAAATGGTGAATAACCGTTATCCCTCAAATGCAACTATACAATCAATTTATGGCTCTAATGTGAGTCCTCTTCAGGGCAAAGCTTTATATACTTTAGCTTTTACTACTTTAAACGATTCGACATGGGTGCTTACGGCAACACCAATCGCTAATACTTCACAAGCGGGTGATGGAATTATTTGCTTAAATGATCAAGGGCAAAAATTTTGGGCAAAAGGTGCTACAGATTGTGCACTATCGGCTTCATCAAGTTGGACAGAGTAATTTAAATTCAAAACTGCGGATAACTCAAAATTTAATCTTTCTTTCAGGGTGAAAATCACGTAGAATGTCGCCCTCTATGAAAGGGGTTTGAAGTGTTGCCGATGGTCGGCGCAGGGATAATCCGTAAGAATTATAAGGCTTTTATCATGGTTGTTATTCGTTTAGCACGTGGCGGCGCAAAAAAACGTCCATTCTATCAAATCGTTGTGACTGATAGCCGCAATGCACGTGATGGTCGTTTCATCGAGCGTATCGGTTTCTTTAACCCAACTGCACAAGGTCAAGCAGAAAAACTTCGTTTAGACGCAGACCGTTTTGCTCACTGGGTTTCTCAAGGTGCTCAACCTTCTGAACGTGTTGCTTCTTTGGCTGCTCAAGCTAAAAAAGCTACTGCATAATTATTGTAGTAGGTAGCCCATGACACCAACACAGAATGTTCCCGAAGATCGTATTCAGATTGGACAGTTACGTTCAGCTTATGGATTAAATGGGTGGCTCTGGGTGTATTCCAATACGGAACCCATGAGCAATATGTTTGACTACTTGCCTTGGTACATTGAGACCAAGGCTGGTTGGCAAACAGTTGATGTAAAACGTTGGAAACCACATGGTAAAGGCTTAGTTGTCTCTTTAAAAGGTGTGAGTGATCGCACTGGAGCAGAGAGCTTGGTTGGCGCTAATATCTGGATTGCTAAATCTCAATTGCCAAAAGCAGATGTAGATGAGTACTACTGGTCAGATTTGAAAGGCTTAACGGTGTTAGGACTTGGTGATGAAGAACAGGAAGTAAACCTAGGGCAAATTCATGAGTTGTTTGAAACTGGAGCTAATGATGTGATGGTTGTACGTGCTACACCAGACAGCATTGATTCAGAAGAACGCATGATTCCTTGGCATAAAGACGTGGTACAACGCGTTGATCTTGAAGCTGGTCGCATTTACGTTAATTGGGGCGTAGATTATTAATCCTTTTTTAGGGGATTAACGCAGCAGGAAAATAGAGGAGTCTGCGGTGTTTTTTGCAGTCATTACGCTTTTTCCTGAAATGTTTGAAGCGATTACAGCCTACGGGATTAGCGGACGTGCAGCAAAGCGTGACATTGTACAAGTCACTTGTATTAATCCACGTGATTTTGCTGAAGGGAGTTACCGGAGAGTGGATGAACGTCCATTTGGCGGTGGTCCTGGTATGGTAATGATGGCTGAGCCTCTCGCAAAAGCAATTAACCATGCCAAACAACTTGCTTCGCAAGCAGGATGTGTTCATGTACCTGTGGTGTATATGTCTCCACAAGGTAAAACTTTAAATGAACAGGCAGTACAGCAGTTTGTTGATTATGACGGCTTGATTGTATTGTGTGGACGTTATGAAGGCGTCGATGAACGTTTGATCCAGCATTACGTTGATCAGGAATGGTCAATTGGAGATTATGTTTTATCTGGCGGTGAACTACCTGCCATGGTGTTGCTTGATAGTATTATTCGCCGTTTGCCGAATGTAATGTCAGATGAGCAATCAGCGATACAGGATTCTTTTGTAGATGGTCTTTTAGATTGTCCGCAATATACTAAGCCAGACCATTTTGAAGGTTTAGATGTCCCTGAAATTTTAAAATCAGGACATCATGCCAACATTGAAAAGTGGCGTTTTTTGCAGCGATATCAACGGACTTTAGAACGCCGACCAGAGTTGGTAGAAAAAGTAGAGTTGACTAAACAGCAAAAAAAATGGCTAAAAGATATACAAGGGAATAGCGGTAATTCTTAATTGCTATTCTCAAGAACGAAAGTTCTAACATAAGACGAGAAGCAATGCTTCGAGTTAAACCATAAGTCTATTTAAATTTATAGATTTATGTGTAATTAAGGCTCTTTACGATTGTCGTAAAGGGAAAGTTAAACGGGTTGATATGCGTTTTTAGCCTCTATCCCCAGCGGAAAATCAGACCTCTTCTGACTCCGCACATATTGGAGATTCCCACAATGAGTGGTAAACATCCTTTAGTTCAAGCTGTTGAAAATGCACAGTTAAAAACTGACCTTCCTGAATTTGCTCCTGGTGACACAGTAGTTGTTCAAGTTAAAGTAAAAGAAGGTGACCGTGAACGTCTTCAGGCATTTGAAGGTGTTGTTATCGCTAAGAAAAACCGTGGTTTGAACTCTGCGTTCACAGTACGTAAAATTTCTAGCGGTGTTGGTGTTGAGCGTGTATTCCAAACTCACTCACCAGTTGTTGCTAAAATCGAAGTGAAACGTCGTGGTGACGTTCGTCGTGCTAAACTTTACTACCTCCGTGACTTGTCTGGTAAAGCTGCACGTATTCGTGAAAAATTACCAGCTCGTAAAGCGTAAGCTTATACCGAGTAAAAAAATGCGCCTTTTGGCGCATTTTTTTATTTGGAATCATAATCCTTGTAGTTTTAAACGATTAGCATGCTGGCGGTAAACCGACACAGGGTCTGCTGCAAAAATAGAACGTATACCAAGCACTTGGTTGACTTCATCTAAATGGTTCCAGTTATAGTCATCACGAATAGTCTTACCAAACTTGGCACTACATCTAGAAACTAGTCCATCGTTATCTCCCAGTGGGTCAACAACCAAACTACTTCCTGTTAATGCAATATCAAAAGGATCTAATGGATTTGTGAGTGCTTTATTGCCAGAGAATGAATACATATAGATTCCTTTCTCTTGATAAGCACCTTCACCACAAGATGTGGTAGGAACACCCATTGGAAATTGTGCATTAAACTGTGCCGAGCCTTGAGTTGAGAGGCTATGAGCGCCAGCTAAAGAGTCATGCGGATAACTAGTTGGATCTAGCCCTTCTGCCCAAGTAATCGCTGCTGAAAACCAGTTTACTAATGTTGCCAGTCCAGACAGAGGAGTACCCTCAACATTCAGGATGACATCTGCCATTCGAGAACCTTTGTGAGGTGCTCCGATAGTAGTAAGTGAAGCAACTTTCTCTGGCATGATACCAGCGACATAGCGAACTGTTGGTCCCCCGTGACTATGTCCGATTAAGTTGACTTTAGGTTTTCCCGTAATAGCAATAATTTCTTCTACTTGTTGGGCAAGTTGTTCTCCGCGAACTTCGGTTGAGTTAAACGGTGAAACCCTTGTTGCCCAGACATTTCCTCCGTTACGCGCAAGGTCAGGAAGAATCTGATACCAATAATCAAGACCAAGCGTATCTGTCCCAACTCGGCTAAAACCGGCCATACCATGATTAAAAACCAATGGATATTTGGTTTGGGCATAATTCGAGTAGACAAATGAGCTTTTTACTTGCTCTGCATTTGTGGCATGGGTTGCTGAAACACTCAGTCCTGAGAGTATTGCAGCACAGAAAAATATTAAGTTCCTTTTCATTTTTTACTCACTATTTTTATTTTGTATGAGCAGCAGCTGTTACTGCTGGATAAGGTTTGGCTCACTTTGAAATAGAAAAGCCTAATAGTTAAATGGTAGTTCACCTCCTTGGTCATGGACTTTTTCAAAAGTTTGAAGACGAAGTTGTTCCTGTGATGAGCTAAATTGTTGTTGGCGTAGTTGTTGAATTGCTTGATTTTTAGCACTATCACTCATATTGCTATTGAGAACTTCATCACGCTGTTTTAAGAAGCCTGTAACTCGCTGTTGCCAAGCATTACGCTGCGTATCTAAAGTTTCTAATCTTTGTGTTGCCTCAGCTCCTACAAGTGCTGTACGCATTTGACGCAGTTCCTCCGCTGAACCATTGCGAGCTTTAATTTGTTTGGTCAGCGTATGCAAATCATCAAGTTTTGATAGTTCTTGCAGATTTTGTTGCCAGTCTGCTGGTAGCTGTTCAAAGCGTTCTTTCAGCTTTTTAGCTTTTTCAATTTCACTTAAAGATGAATCTTCCAAAATTTTCATGCGATCTAATGTGTAGTTCTGATAGATATCTTCTGTTGAAAAGAGTCCCTCAATTTCAGATGCAGAGAAGAAACGCTTTCTAATATCTTGAATTGAACTAAAGATCTTTTGAAAATAATTTTGATCTTGTTGTTTAGATTGAGGTGGTTGAATTTGTGCAAGCTGCTCACGGTATTTTAAATAACGAGTCCACAAGTCAATAATCTGTGAGCGGGCTGGTTCTAAATACTGATCTTGTATGAATTTCTCAAAATGCGTTTTGACTTGTTGTAAATTAGATTCTCCATACTGTGTAATAAAATATTCAAAACAGTCACGGGTTTGGTTATTTACAACTAAATGTTGAGAACTATCAATTTTTAACTGGCAATTAACTTGAGTATCTTGCTGACTTTTACTTAAGTAAGCATTATCACTTGTTATTGAATTTAAAGGTGTTTGATGAGTAGATGTTAAAGTTTTAGTCTCATCCTGATTGAACCGAGGTGAGCTACTTTTCGAGTCGGGGCTTAGCCAATATACACATGCGATGAGACTCAAAATAAAAAATCCGAGCACACACCACAATATCTTTTTCTGCATCCTTTGCATAAAGATATCTTCCTTAAGTTTTAATTTGTTGTTTTTTTACTTGATCATTAATGTGCCATAAAATAAGTGAAAACGCATCTAAATATTCTGAAAATATCTTGCCGAATTTGCTAACATGTCGGCACTTTTTTCTAGCTTTGTGTTCCAGTAAAAATGACGACAAAAAATCAAAAAATTTCTCGTCGCCATATCAGTGGTGTATTTCTATTAAATAAACCATTAGGGCTCAGTTCAAACGCCGCTTTGCAAAAAGTGCGTTGGCTGTACCGTGCCCAAAAGGCAGGCCATACTGGCGCATTAGATCCATTAGCGACTGGTTTACTTCCTATTTGTCTAGGAGAGGCCACTAAGTTTTCACATTATTTGCTGGACTCGACAAAGCGTTATCAGACGACTGTTCGATTAGGCCAAACTACAACAACAGGCGATGTTGAAGGCGATATTTTACAAGAACGTCCTATTCCTGTTCTTAGCAAAGAGCTTATTGAGCAAACTTTAGAAAAGTTTAGGGGAGATATTCAACAAGTTCCACCGATGTATTCGGCGTTAAAAAAAGAGGGTAAGCCGTTATATGAGCTTGCCAGAAAAGGAATCGAGATTGAACGTGAAGCGCGCCCAGTTACGATTTATGCTTTAGAGCTTATTGAATTTACCGAAAATAGTATCACTCTAGATGTAACCTGTTCTAAAGGAACATATATTCGTGTGCTAGGTGAAGATATTGGTGAGGCACTTAGCTGTGGTGGACATTTGACAATGCTTCACCGTATTCAAACAGGGCATTTTGAGTTAATCCCAAGTTATACCATTGAATATTTAGAAAGCTTAACGGAAGAGCAAAGAGAAACTTTGTTACTACCAGTGTATGCGCCAATTGACCATTTCTTAAAAATTCAGGTTCCTGAAGGAAGGGAAAAATATTTTTGCAATGGTTTAGAAAGCAATATTGATCATTCTGCGGAAGCAGAAGTTTTGGTTTTTTCGGGTGAACGCTGTTTAGGTTTGGCTGAGATTACTGATAAAAAACGGTTGGTACCTAAGCGTATCTTAAATTTGTAGTAGATGTAGAGTATAGAGCATGGGCATGGAATGGGATGTTATCCTTAGTTTGATCTTTTTTGCGTTTACTGCGGGAGCAATTGATGCTGCCGTTGGTGGCGGAGGACTCATCCAGATTCCCGGCATCATGAGTACTTTCCCGTCCATGCAGACTGCAACGGTTATTGGTACAAATAAAGTTTCATCGATTTTTGGTACTGCATCGGCGGCTTATACGTTTGCAAAAAGAGTGAAGTTGCAATGGAAGCTTTTGGCAGTCATTGCCATTTGTGCTCTCATTAGCTCATTTGCTGGCGCAGCGTGCTTATCACTTATTCCACAATCTGTATTACGTCCTTTTGTATTTGTAATGCTGATCGTAATTGCTATTTATACCTTAGTAAAAAAGAACTTTGGTCAAGTTCATACTGAGCAAAAAATTACTACGAAAATGCTAGTTTTAGCAGGTATTGGTAGTTTGGCGATTGGCTTTTACGACGGTATTTTTGGGCCGGGTACGGGTAGTTTCTTTATCTTTTTCTTTATCCGCTTTTTACAAGTCGATTTTTTACATGCTTCAGCATTGTCAAAAATCGGTAACTTCATGACGAATCTTGCTGCGTTGAGTTTTCTGATTCCAACTGGTCACGCTATTTTACATATCGGTTTAATGATGGCAGCTGCAAACGTTATTGGTTCTATTGTTGGGGTGCGTACCGCGCTTAAATACGGTAGTGGTTTTGTCCGTATTATCTTTTTAATTTTGGTGAGTATCTTGATTTGCCGTTTAGGGTATCAAATTTTTGTCACGGGCTAAAATAGTATTGAAAGTATGAGCTGTCTTTGAGTTCGGTTCATACTTTTATGTATCATTTAAAATTCGAAATATAAAAATCATTACAGAAATTTACTAGAAAGAGAACTGTGTAAAAAATAGTCTCATTTTAAGCTACGTAAACAATATAAATTTCAACGTATCATAAACCTTGAAATAAAAAAGATTTTTTAGCTAAAAAATGAGGAAGAGAATGAATATTTTCGAAGCATTAAGAGAAAGCCATGAAAATCAACGTAACCTTTCTGAACAATTAATCCAGACTCATGGTTTAACTGAAGAACGAAAACAATTATTTGATGCATTAAAAAATGAACTCTATGCTCATTCAGTTGCCGAGGACCGTTATTTGTATATCCCTTTAATGTTTGACGATGTGGGTTTGGATATTACTCGACATGCCTTATCTGAACATCATGAAATGGATGAGTTGGTTGAACAGCTTGAAAAAACGGATATGAGTAGCCCAAGCTGGTTGGCCACTGCCAGACAGTTAAGTGAAAAAGTTCATCATCATTTAAAAGAAGAAGAGCATAAATTTTTTCAACAAGCTGGAAAAATTCTTAAAGACAGCGAAAAAGAAACGCTCGGCAATAAATATTTAAAGGAATATAAAAAGTATAAAAAGCAGCAGTAGATTAAACCTATGCAGCTTTTTTAGTACTTCTTAAAGTAACTCCAATCGAGGCCAGCATTACGCAAGCCAAAGCCACCCATTGCAGCATGCTGATTTCTTCGTGAAGTAATAGGAAACCCGTTAATGCTGCCAATGCTGGCGCTAAACTCGTTAGAGTGCCATAAGTTAATTTATTGAGTTGTTTGAGTGCCATTAAGTCGAGTGCATAGGGAATTGCTGTTGCTAAAACAGCGATAAGTAATGCTTTACCCCAGTACTGTGTCTCAAGTAATGCAGGCGCATTATGCCAAATGCCAATTGGTAGTAATGCAAGTGCAGATACGCCGATTCCAATTGTTAATGCATGCATTCCTATATTTTGAGTCACAACTTTATGGCCGAAATAAATATAGAACGCCCAGCAAAGCCCAGCACCTAGAGCACATGCTGCACCTATATATGAGAAATGGTGCTGAACTGGGTTTTGCCAAGGTACCATAAGTGCAATACCTAACATGGCAAGCGCTACCCAAATGTAGTCGCTCTTTTGTTTAATCGAAAGAAGCGCAAGACCTAATGGACCAATAAACTCTAATCCAACAGCAATCCCTTGGGGTAATTTTCCAAGCGACGTATAAAATAAAATATTCATTAACCCTAAAGATGCACAGTACATCAATAAATCACGCCATTTTAAGTAGGGTAAGCGCGACCAGATTTTCCAAGAGCGAAACATGACCGCAACAATAACTGTGGCAAAACATAACCTTAAGATAGTAACGGTAAGGGGGTCCAAAGCTGCAATAAGTTGCTTAGCAAATGAGGCGCTGATTTGATATGAGACCATCGACAAAATCATGTATAGCACAGCAATAATTGAAAGATTTTGCATGGACTTACCTTAACGCTTCATTTGATATTTAAAAAATAAGAGTGATTAATTATAGCCAATATTGTGTTTTAACCAGCAGGTTTTATAGCGTTAACCTGCTGTTTTTTCACGTTGTTGACGAGCTTTTTGGGTCGTTATGGTACAACCGACGGAAGCTGTAATAATTGTTGCGAGCGCTAACCATTGGTTCCATAACAGATATTCGCCTAAAAATATAAAGCCAGAAAGGGCTGCAACTGCAGGTTCTAGGCTCATCAATGTTCCAAAGCTTAGAGGGGTTAAATTGCGTAGTGCTAACATTTCTAAAGAAAACGGAAGCGCACTGGCCAAAATTGCTAAACCAATAAAATAAAAAAGATAGGGCAGCTCTATAACTTGAGCAATTGAGCCTGAAAAAAATGTAATTGGTAAAAGTATGCAAGCACCTATAGCCATACCCAAACAAACGGTGTGATTACCTGAAATTCCAGAAGGTTTTTGTCCTGCAATAATATAAAGTGCCCAACATGTGCCCGCACTCATTGCAAATAAAACGCCGATCCAATCCAAGCTATGAGCTTGATTAAAAGGAAATAATAAAATGAGTCCAAGAATTGCGAAAGTGACCCATACAAAATCATATTTTTGGCGAGCATGATATAAAGCCACGCTTAATGGGCCAATAAATTCAAATGCAACTGCAATACCGATCGGCAAACGTTCAAGAGATAAATAGAAAAGAGCATTCATGCCTGCAAGAGCAAAGCCATAAGCTAAAATCGCTTTCCATCGAACCTGACTAAAATTAATTCGCCAGATTTTAAAAATAAAAGCCAGAATACACGCTCCAATACATAAACGCATTGCAGACACTGTTAAAACGGGAAAGCTCTGAAATAAAACTTTAGCTAACGATGCGCTACTTTGGACGCTCAACATAGCAAGAATAAGGAAGCCCAAAGCATGGAGCTGGGATTTCTGGCTTGGACTGGACATTTTATTATTTGATCAATTGGTATACTTTTCACATGATAATGTAAATGCCCATAAAAAAGCCACAGACAATGCTGTGGCTTTTAAATTTACAGTTCGAATTAGAACAATACGCGTACGCGAATTGTGCCTTCAACTTCGTGTAATGTATCTAAAGCTTCTTGAGATGCAGAAGCGTCAACATCCATAATGAGATAACCAATGTCACCTTTAGTCATAAGAGACTGACCAGAAATGTTGATGCCTTGTTCAGCAAACAAGTTGTTGATTTTAGACAATACACCCGGTACGTTTTTATGGATGTGTAGTAAACGGTGTTGACCCGCCGTTAATGGCAATGCGATTTCTGGGAAGTTTACCGCAGAAAGTGTCATACCCTTGTCAGAGTAAGCAACGAATTTCTCTGCTACTTCTAAACCGATGTTTGCTTGAGCTTCCATCGTTGAACCACCAACGTGAGGAGTCAAGATCACGTTGTCTAAACCACGAAGTGGAGACTGGAATTCTTCGCCATTTGCTTTTGGTTCTTTAGGGAATACGTCAACCGCTGCACCAGCAAGGTGACCAGATTTGATTGCATCAGCTAAATCTTCGATGACTACACATGTACCACGTGCAGCATTTAAGAAGATTGCGCCTTCTTTCATTTTTGCAAATTGTTCTTTAGTAAAGAAGTTACGTGTAGACGGAACATCTGGTACATGCAAAGTCACAACATCAGCAGTTGCTAAAAGTTCATCTAAAGAACCAACTTGGCGAGCATTACCCATTGGTAACTTAGTGACTGCATCATAATAAATAACATGCATACCCATGCTTTCAGCAAGAACTGAAAGTTGAGAACCGATGGAACCGTAACCCACAATACCTAAAGTTTTGCCACGTGTTTCAAAAGAACCCACAGCAGATTTGTCCCAACCACCACGATGACAAGCCGCTGACTTTTCAGGAACACGGCGAAGAAGAAGAATTGTTTCAGCAAGTACAAGCTCTGCTACCGAACGCGTATTTGAATACGGTGCGTTGAATACAGGAATACCACGTGCCATTGCTGCTTTAAGATCAACTTGGTTTGTTCCGATACAGAAACAACCTACTGCGATCAATTTATTTGCAGCTTCGAAAACTTCTTCAGTCAATTGGGTACGCGAACGAATACCAATAAAGTGAGCATCTTTAATTGCTTCTTTAAGCGCTTCGCCTTCAAGAGCAGTTTTACGATAGTCAATATTGGTGTAACCCGCAGCGTTTAAAGTATCGACTGCGTTTTGGTGAACGCCTTCTAACAAAAGGAAACGGATTTTATCTTTAGGTAGTGAAAGATGTTGGCTCATTACGGCTCCGCTACAAAGGCCAAATTTGGTGGCGGTATAATAACATACTGGGCAGCGCTATAGATATTTCGTTTATACCATCGCCTTATGGCAATTTTATCTATGTCTAATCACTTCTGTTTATGGCTTGCCGAGCGCTATGAAATATGCTTAGTATTCTTGAGGGCTTAGATTTTCCTTTAGAGCCTTATAAAAACACATTTATTGGTTTTAAACATGTTTTGTAGTGACAGTATCTCTATTATGAACTTTATCGCTTGTGCGGTTACATGTAGAATATAGAAGTTCCTTGAACATTATGGCTTTGCTCAGGTGAAAACCTTGAGAATATTAGGTCATAGTCCCACCACAGTTTACTTCTTGCTAGGTCTGCAAACGATGAATGCTCCAGTCGCTTTAACACCTGAGTTACTCACCCAATTAACAGCAATCGTTGGTGAAAACCGTATTAAAACCGATGCTGATAGTCTCGAAAACTGGGGTAAAGATCATACCAAGCATTTTAATCCGAACCCATCGGTCATCGTTTTTCCATCAACGACTGAACAAGTTCAGGCAGTTGTAAAACTTGCGAACCAGTTTAATGTCGCGATTACGCCATCTGGTGGCCGTACTGGTCTCTCTGCTGGCGCAGTAGCAACCAATGGTGAAATTGTCATTAGTATGGACAAAATGAACCAGATTCTTGAGTTCTTCCCGGCAGACCGTATGGTGCGTGTTCAAGCTGGTGTTGTGACTGAACAATTGCAGAATTATGCAGAAGAACAAGGTATGTATTATCCGGTTGACTTTGCATCAGCAGGTTCTAGTCAGATTGGCGGTAATATTGGTACCAATGCTGGCGGTATTAAAGTCATTAAATATGGCATGACACGTAACTGGGTGCTTGGTTTAACCGTTGTTACTGGTAAAGGCGACATTTTACGTTTAAACAAAGGCATGGTTAAAAATGCAACTGGTTATGCATTACAGCATTTGTTTATTGGTGGTGAAGGTACATTAGGTTTAGTGACCGAAGCAGAAATTAAACTTGAGCGTCAACCACAAAACTTACAAGTTTTAGTTTTAGGTGTTCCTGATTTTGATGCAGTGATGCCTGTATTACATGCGTTCCAAAAAGACATCGACTTAACAGCATTTGAGTTCTTTGGTGAACTTGCAATGCAAAAAGTTTTAAACAATGGTCATGTACAACGTCCATTTGAAACCGAATGTCCGTTCTATGTATTGCTTGAGTTTGAAGCACCATACGAGCCGATTATCGACAAAGCAATGGAAATTTTCGAGCACTGTATGGAGCAGGGCTGGGTACTTGATGGCGTGATGAGCCAAAGCCTTGACCAAGTAGAGAGTTTATGGCGTTTACGCGAAGATATTTCTGAATCAATTGCACCGTTTATTCCATACAAAAATGATATTTCTGTATTAATTACTCACGTACCTGCATTTATTCGTGAGATTGATGCAATTGTTCAAGAGAACTATCCTGATTTTGAAATTTGCTGGTTCGGTCATATCGGCGACGGTAACTTGCACTTAAATATTTTAAAACCTGAAAACTTAACCAAAGATGAGTTCTTTGCGAAGTGTCAGGTGGTAAATAAATATGTATTTGATACCGTGAAAAAATACGATGGTTCAATCTCTGCTGAGCATGGCGTAGGTATGACGAAAAAGCCATATTTGGAATATTCGCGTTCTCCTGAAGAAATTGAATATATGAAAGCTTTGAAAAAAGTATTTGACCCGAAAGGTATTATGAACCCGGGTAAATTATTTGATCTCTAATGCTTTATTAAATAAAAGAAGTTCTGCTAAAAGCGTATCGTAAGATGCGCTTTTTTATTAATTTTTTATTTCTTGTCCGCTTTCCAACCTGTCAGAATATGATAAATCAACGGTAAAAGACTAAGAGCAAGAAAACTACAAAGCACAATGGCCCATAGAGGTAAATCCCTTGGATTACCTAAAAAGAAATAGGCAAAAATAGAATAAGACAACATCGAAAACATCGCCATTGTTCCAAGTGGAAGCGTGACTTTAAAAATTAACATGCTAGCAAATGTTTTGTAGGGTTCCATGTCGCGCTTTAGACTGTAGGCAATAATCATGAGCAACACATAACCTAAAATAAATAGCATAAATAAAGCGGCTGCAAACAATAGAATTGTTCGCCAGCTCTTTTCTTGCGCTGTGTGATCACCAGATTCATAAACAACAGTAATATGTTCACCAACTACAGGCATATCAACAGAGCGAACTGAATTATCTAAAGTTAGAGTTCTATTTTGATTATCTTTAAATTGAACCTGAGCAGTATGCATGAGTGTTTTAGTTTTATATTTACGCCCATTTGAGTCTGTGCGTTCAGTATCTACCCATTCAGAAGTATAACTCACTACAGTTGCATCGTAAGTTGGTTTGGTTGCTAAGCCGTAGACTGCCTGAGAAACCCAATAAGTAAATGGGAAAAATAAAGCACTAATACTAAAAACCACGGCAAATGAATAAGCAAATTCAAATTTACTACTTTTACGATTTTTAGCTAAACGCTTGACCCAAAACTTGGTGAGTACAAATGACCAAATCATCAAAACTGCAACGACCACCAAGAAAACTTGTCCCGCATAAGTCAGTTGCATAACGATCCTATTTGTTATGTGTATTTGAAGTTAATTTTATCAAACGATTGTCATTAAAGTTGAGTAAGCAAGAACAAATATTTGGTCTGTAAAAGAGTAGGCATACTTACAACTACATAGTTTCTACAGAGTAACCGAGCAAGGCATAGCATCATAAAGCTATGCCTTTTGTTTTGGTGATAAAGATGCAACGTTTATTTTTAATTTCGGCACTTTGTGCTGGACTTTTCACTGGGTGTGCGACGACCAGTAAATTAATTCCATTTGTGGGTTCGGAAACCCCAATGCAACAAGTACTTAAAGCTCAACCTGAGATTGTAAAAGAGCACAATAACACCTCAGTTCAGCAAGTGTTTAACCGTGTAGAGTCTCCGACTGTTTCTCGTATTACGGTCATTCAAACAGGTTTAATGGATGACTCTGTTTTAGCTATTCGTACAGAATATTCATTTAAATTAGTCGATGAAAAGTGGCAATTGCAAAATAAGCAAAAGAGCTACCAATGTGCGAGAGGAAAAAATACTAAAGGTTTCCAAACACAGCTTTGCTCATAAAAATAAAAAGACGATAAATATATCGTCTTTTTTATACCCTTTAAATTATGCGCCACTCTCTAAAATTCTAATTTTGACATCAACGACATCATCTTTGACTGCTTCATGATGCGCTTGCATATGAGGTGTAGCTAAGTGTGCTTCAAGATGAGCCACGCTTTCCCATTTTTCTAACATAACAATCGTGTCAGGCTCTTGAGTCTGGAAGCTCGCATTTGATTTATGGTCAATTAAAGGTTTATAACCATGACAACCTTCTTCTGCTAAAACAGTTGGAATGATTTTCTGAAATGCATCCAATACGTTTTGGCGGTGCTGTCCGCCCGATTGAATACGAATTTCCGCAATAATGGTAAGCATTGTGTTCTCCTTATTAAGCTGCTGCAAATACAGTGTTTAGATGTGCTTTATATTCTTCAACATAACTATCAATGTCAGGCATTTTAATCACATCGTTTACAATGAAAGTTGGCAGAGTGCTCATACCTAAAAACTGATTGGCTTTATGAAATGGTAAATAAACACCATCTACACCAACGCCGTGGAAGAACTGATCCGCATCGTCAAATGCTTCCATCGGTGCATTCCAAGTGAGTGACAGCATATATTTCTTGTCATGAATTAAACCACCTGAACCATATTTTTTTGAGGCATCAGAACGGCTACGACCATCGTTTGCATATAATGAACCGTGACCTGTTGTAAATACATCATCAATATATTTCTTTACAGTCCACGGTGCACCCATCCACCAGCCGGGCATTTGATAAATCACGACATCTGCCCATAAGAATTTTTCTACCTCAGCTTCTGCATTGTAGTCGCTATCTGCACGAGTGACTTGTACGTCATGGCCTAATTCAGTGAGATGGTCCGTTGCCAATGCCGTGAGTGTGTCATTTAATTCACCATTTGAATGCGCAAATTGTTTAGCGCCATTAATGACTAAAATATTGCTCATGGAAGTTTCTCTAATTCAATTCTTAAACTTGAACGATACTTTAGAGAAGATACTCTTAGAGAAAAATGCAGTAATTGGAAAAATATTATTGAGTAAAAATCACTAATATGGACTGGATATATTGTATTTATGCTTTACTTGAAAGATATATTTTACAAAGTTGAACGGAAAAAATTGTTTGTAGCCTTTAGCATCAAGGTGAAGTTGTGGTGGAGTTGAGTATGAAAAAAATTGGTTTACTCATGATGTGTAATTTATTGGTTCTGAGTGCATGTACACCGAATACAAACCCACCTACACCTCAAGCTAATAGTCCGATACAAGCTGTTTTGATCGATCAACCCAACCTTTTAAATAACGCAAGTAATTTAAGTATTTCACAGCAAATGAATGCTTTGGATGATGCTTCTAATGCACAAGTAACTATTTTACAAACTGTGCCTAGTGAAGATGCTATATCAAAAACACGTACTGAATATTTATTAAAACGTGATCAGACCATTTGGAAAATCGTAAATAAAAAGCAAAGCTACCAATGTACAAAAGGGCAGGAAACAACAGATTTCCAAGTTAATCCTTGTCCTTAAGGCTGAATCTTTAGGAGATATGTGGATAACTTTAAGGTTATTCACAATATAAAAGTGGATTGAGGCTAAGCAAAATATAGAATTTAAAATGGTTGAAATTGTCCGATTGCTGATCAATATAAAAAGTGATATTGTGTCATCCGGCAATTAAGCCAAATGGTAAAAATTACCGAATCTCACGTCATACATTTTTTCTTGTCTTAGACACCTTGTGAATACGGTGTTTCACATTCTAAACATGCACTCTCACGGCATATAACAGCTTAACTAAAGATTGACTGACCATACTGTCATCGTCATGACTACATTATTTATTTCAATATGTAGTTGCTGAGACATTTTGGCCGCTATTTTGAAGTGTACAACTCATGAATAATATTCAAACGACAGCGTTGAACCGTACAACGTTGATGTTTCCTTTAGCTTTAGTGCTATTTGAATTTGCGGTTTATATTGGTAATGACCTGATTCAGCCAGCTATGTTGGCAATTACTGAAGATTTTGGTGTGAGTGCAACTTGGGCACCGTCTTCAATGTCATTTTATTTATTAGGTGGTGCATCTGTTGCATGGTTACTTGGGCCTTTATCAGACCGATTGGGCCGTAAGAAAGTTCTTTTAACTGGTGTATTATTTTTTGCCTTATGTTGTTTTTTAATTTTATTAACAAAACAAATCGAACACTTTCTGACGCTACGTTTTCTACAAGGTATTGGGCTAAGTGTAATTTCAGCAGTCGGATATGCGGCAATTCAAGAAAATTTTGCCGAACGTGATGCAATTAAAGTCATGGCACTCATGGCAAACATCTCATTGCTTGCGCCCTTGCTAGGACCTGTACTTGGAGCTTTCTTAATTGATTATGTATCTTGGCACTGGGGTTTTGTGGCAATTGCTTTACTTGCACTGCTGAGTTGGGTTGGCTTAAAGAAACAAATGCCGAGTCAGAAGGTAAGTGTGACCAAACAGCCTTTTAGTTATCTTTTTGATGACTTTAAAAAAGTATTTAGCAATCGGCAATTCCTTGGTTTAACGCTAGCCTTACCGCTTGTCGGTATGCCGCTTATGCTTTGGATTGCATTATCGCCAATTATTTTGGTCGATGAGCTCAAGCTAACGAGTGTGCAATATGGATTAGCTCAATTCCCAGTATTTTTAGGTTTAATTGTAGGTAACATCGTTTTAATTAAAATTATTGACCGTTTGGCTTTAGGTAAAACAGTCCTGATTGGTTTACCAATTATGCTCACTGGTACAGTCATTTTAATATTAGGTGTTGTTTGGCAAACCTATTTAATTCCTTGTTTACTTACAGGAATGACACTCATTTGTTTTGGTGAAGGAATTAGTTTCTCAGTGTTGTATCGCTTTGCACTGATGTCATCTGAAGTGTCGAAAGGAACTGTAGCTGCTGCTGTTTCAATGCTATTAATGACGAGCTTTTTTGCAATGATTGAGCTGGTACGTTATCTCTATACTCAATTTCACTTATGGGCTTTCGTGCTATCTGCTTTTGCATTTATCGCACTGTGGTTTACTCAACCACGCTTGGCTTTAAAAGGGGAAATGCAGGAAAGAGTTGCACAAAATTTACATTAAAAAAATACCGGAATTTATATTCCGGTATTTTTTATTCTACTTAATTTCTTGTTCTAAAAGTTTGCCTTTAAGAGTCAACAACTCAGGCAAGGTTTCTAATAGTAAGCTCATTTGTTTTAACACGAGCGTGTAGCTTTCTGAAAAGTCTTCATGAGTTGTTAAGCTTTGAATTTGCTTTAAAGTTTGCTCAATAAAATTCAAGTCAACAGAAACTTGTTCAAATAAACTTTGGTTAAGAATTTGCTGGCAATCCAGTAAAAGCTGTAATACCTGTTGATCTTCAATTTTTTGTCTTTGGCTACCTAATGCTGCGACATAACTCAACTGGCTATGACTATAAACTAAATAACGAAAGGCGTAATGAATCAGCTCTGGTTTTGGGTTGGGCTCAGCACTTAAGCTCGAAATCATATTCGAGAGCTCAATTTGTGCATTATGTGCAGCACGGCGAATTCTACGATATTCAATGTCCTGATTTTTACCATGCTGGTATTGCTCAACAATCACATTGAAGTAATCCAGTGTGGCTTGGCTACTTTTTTTAATATTGTTTGGAATATTACGAAAGTTCCAGTCTGGCCATATAAAATTAACAGCAAGCCATGCAATAAAGCAGCCTAATAAGGTGTCGATTAGACGAGGTAAAATAATACTGAAACCTGCACCTTTTAAGTTGAAAATGAGCAATACCATTAAGGTTGCCATCAGTGTTGCCAACGCATATTTCTTCTGGCGCAAGTAGAAAAAGCTAACTCCACAAATAATAGTGAGAATGAGTTGACCTTCAATGCTTGGAACAAAATACAAAATAGGAATACCCCATAAAACGCCAAGTAAGGTTCCAATTGTTCTAAGCTTTAAACGGCTTTTGGTTGCAAAGTAAGTAATTTGGCAAACAAATAAACTAGTGAGTAAAATCCAGTAGCCATGTTGGGCAAAAGGTAATAGAGAAATTGCGTAACCCGCAGCAAACACAACCGCAATTCGTATTGCATGTCTAAATAGGGCAGATTGTGGTGTTAGTTGCTGCCGAATTTTTAATACAAGATCAGAAAAACCTTGAATATCATCATCTAGTAAATTGAGGTGTTCTTGTTTGTTTTGACTTAGCGTTTCATTAAATGGCTGCGTATATTGAAGCTGTTCAAATTGTTCATGCATGCCTTTTAAATTATTAAAAATCAATTTTAGATTTTTAACTTCAAAATTTTGCGGGTGTTGTTGTATCCAGTCTTTTAAAGAACTTTCCAGATGGTTTAAAACAATTTGTCCTTCTTGAGAAGACTGATATTGCTGATTATGCAAAATACATTGGGCTAAATCGTGGCAAGCTTGGGCCTGTAGACGCAGATTTTTTTGAAAACGGAAAATAAGATCACTACGGCTAAAGTTTTGTTGAATATGTTCGTAGTGTAGATAATTAGAAGTCGCTTGTTCATGTATATCGCGGGCAAAAAAGTACAGATTTAACCAGTAAATACTTTTATTACTGACTCGTGATGCCTTAAGACGAGTTAGCAGGGAACTACGTATTTGGTTAAGACTTTGCGCGACTTGCGTATTTTGGAGTGATAATTCAAATAAAAGCTGTTCAACATTTTCTTTATTATCAGGATCGAACAAGCGTGCTTTAGCTTGAAGTAAGGCAGAGATTTCTTCAAAAATTTGCGAAAGCTTATCTTGTAAAGGAAGGGTTGGTTTTAAAAGAAAAAATAAAATAGAAGTTAGACCGTACCACAGTGCGCCATAGACAAAATAAGTAGGCTGTTGATACCAGTGAGCATATTCTCCTAAACCAAACATGCTATAAATTGAAAGTAAAATTGTACCAAAAGAAATGGTAGCGTAGCGCTGACCTAAGGCGCCCAATAAAATGAAACAAGCACTTGAAATTGAAAGATATAAAATAAATAAAAGTTTATAGGGTGCTAAAAATCCAAGAATAGTGCTGACAGTAAAAAAGAGTAGGCAGACATACAGTAAGTTGCGTAAACGAAGACTTAAGCGATCATCAAAATCTGTTAGTGCTGCGGCAATCGCACCTAACGTTACAGGAACAATGAGTTCGTTATGACCCAACCACAGTAAGCCTAAAGTTGTGCCTGTGAGTACAATTAAAATTTGCAGGCAGTAAATTAAAATTGAATTCGCTTTAAAACGATTAAATATTTGAGTCAAATAATTCACGGCTTTTTTTCTAAATGAGAGGGTACGTGATAAGGGATATTTAAATTTTTATTACTTGAAAAATATTATGCGTTTTATTTAAAAAAGTCAGTTTGTTTTTAAGATTTTATAATAATTAATTTGTCTAAACTGCTTAATAAAATAACAAAATTGTGGATATCTTTTTAGATACCCACAATTTAAAAAATAACAAATTATTGAATTACGCCACAGGCAATTCGTGCTCCGCCACCGCCTAAAGGTAGAGGAGAATCTGAATAGTTATCACCGCCCGCATGAATCATGATTGCGCGACCTTGAATGTCAGCAAGTTTTAAACGTGGCGCAATAACAGCGGTGGTAGCAACACCGGTGCTGTCGACGACTAATGCTGGTAAGTCGCCCAAGTGCCCGTTAGTTGGCGTACCATGATGTGGTGCTTGATTAGGATTATAATGACTACCTGCAGCTAAAGCAGCACCTTGTTTTCCATCTTTAACAGCAGGAGCACACGATGCATTTTCATGAATATGGAAACCACGAGTACCGCTTGGTAAATCTGCTAAAGCAGGGGTAATAATTAAGCCTTTATCACTGTCTTGAAAGCTAATCGTCCCTATTTTTTTACCAATCCCATTAGCTGTGACTTCATTTACATCGACTACTTTTTTGGTATGCATTGTCGTTAATGCATGAGTCGTATCAGATACTGTTTTGCTTACCGTACTACAACCAACTGTTAATAAAGCTGTTAGTGCACATACTGCACTCATTTTATTTAATACTGGCATTATTAGATGTCCTTATAGATATAAATCTGATTTTTTTATTCAAGCAAAGGCCTGTAAACCCTACAAGTTAATTTAAATAGTCACTTTGTATCCTGAAACATTTTTAAATCATTGGCTTAATTTTTAGATGGTGGTAAATCATCATCCGAATCATAAATCATGGTCGTTTTGGGCATGGGTTCAGGATCAATCGTTTCATGAAGCCATTCACGCCAAATCGCTAATAAAACAGCTAAAATAACAGGGCCAATAAATAAACCGACTAAACCAAAACTCGCAATACCACCCAATACACCAAACATAATCAGTAAAAACGGAATTTGAGTTGCACCAGAAATTACAAGTGGGCGAATCACATTGTCTGAGCTACTTACAATAAGAACACCCCATAAAACCACGCCAATGGCTTCCATGGTTTGCCCTTGTGAAAACAGCCATAGACCAACACCTAAATAGGAAACAGGGGTACCGAAGGGAATGAGTGCTAATAAGAACGTCGCAATCGTGAGCACCATTGGATTGGGTACACCAGCGACGAAATAACTCAATCCAGCAAGTACTGCTTGAGCAATTGCAGTTAAACCGACACCATAGACAACGGCACGGGTTGTTTCTGAAATTGTATCTAGATAATGGTGAATACGTAGGCCAATCACCATTTCTAAGGCTTTACTCACTTGAGTTAAGATCGTGTGACCGTCACGGTAAAAGAAGAAAAGACTTAAAATTGCAAAACCAAGTTTGACGAGATTTTTACTAATTTCATTGATTAAAACTCGCCCATAACTTAAATGGCTTTGTATCCAAGCTGCAATACTCTGAATCGTACTATTTGGGTCGGTGTTTATATCATTTAGTGTTCTAGTTATTTCTTTGCCAATAAAAGGAAGATTTTTAATGAAATCAGGTACGCTTAAATGACCAGAAAAAACCTGACGCTGTAAATCAAGATAGAGATTGCGACCTTCATGTTGCAAAATAAAAATAGCACAGATTAGGGGTACACCAACAACTAAAATAACAAAGCTAATCATGACTGTGGCATTTAAATTATTACGGTTTTCGCCAAAAAAACGCTGAATTCTTAAATAAATTGGCCAAGTCATGTAAGCGATAATCGCAGCCCAAACTACAGGTACAATAAAGTACTTCAGGATGTTAAATCCTAAAAATAACAGGATGAAAAACAGCCCAAACAATAAAACGCGCTGTAAAGTAGGAGCGTATGGATGCACGAACAAAAATTCTCTAATTATTTAAATAGAATGGGGTCATATTAACTGAAAAATGACCTGAGGCAAATTTTAGGCAGAAATGCTGATCTATACATTCCTGCTCAATAAAAATGAAAAAGTTATTTTTAAAACCACTCGGACTTATCTTCGATTAGTTTATTTAAAAGTGGCTGCCACTGGCTTTGGATTGCAATAAAGTTTTTTTGTGGTTTATCAAACACACTCAAACCTTGCATTGCTAAACTGCCATAAGCACTACGCTCTGCAATCCATGCAATCGGTTCATGTTCGATTTTTTCAAAAAATTGCTGAATATCTTTTGAGCTAGCATTATTCGGTTTAACACGATTTGCAAGCAGTAAAATTTGTACTTTTCCTTTGCGAATACGTTTAATATCCTGCAAATGCTTGAGAAAACGACGTGTACTGTCGATATCAAAAAATGAAGGTTGAAGTGGTGTAATAATCGCATGAGCTTCGCTGACTAATTGTTCAGCATGGTCGCCTGAAAGAGCGCCGGGTGCATCAATAATTAAATAATCTAAATTTTTAGGTGCATCACCAATAGATTTTTCTTGGCGCCAATCAAGGCTTTGAATTGCAGCTACATTTTCTGGACGTTGCTTTAACCATTGTAAGGAAGATTTCTGGTTATCAGAGTCCGCTAAAGCTACTTTATATCCTTTTTGTGCCAAAGCTGTTGCCAACGTAATGGCTGTCATGGTTTTTCCGCATCCACCTTTTTGATTTGCAATAAGTATCGTTTTCATAAATTCAGTTATATTCAGCAGCACACTTGTTCTGCTTATACCTTAGCATCTTTTTATGAGAAGTAGATGACTGCCTTTGACAAAAGTTTAAGCTAGTTCGTAATTTTAGATATGATTGCTCATCTACCGTGATGATATGTATTTATTAAGGAAAATTTATGTCCGTATGGCTGGCCATGCTTATAGGTGCTGGTATTGGTATTATTATCACAACGCTTGTTTTATCAAATACCCGTAATGGTCGAATCAAGGCTGAATACGAGCAATACATTGCAGAGTTAGAGCTTGAGCATCAACAGGCCCTTGCTCAGGCACAAAAGCGGAGTGTGAATACAAGCCGCGCTGTATTAAAAGGTAAAATGGCAGAACAATTTGCTCCGATTTTACCTGAGTTTCAATACTTACCAAGTGATGCCAAATTTTTGGGTGACCCGGTTGATTATGTTATTTTTGATGGCTATACCGATTTTAGAGATGGAGATGGAACTGCCGAGGATATCCAGATTATCTTGCTTGATATTAAAAGTGGGGGAGCTCGTCTAACCAAAGGACAGCAAGCAATTGCTCAAGCAATAAAAGAAGGAAAGGTACGCTTTGAAACGTTGCGAATTGATTTTGAAGATTAACAATCAATTTAATTAAGCACAAAAATAGACGAAATTGATCTGTATTGTTACTAAATACCGATATTTTTTTCATCGCTTAGAGCTACTATAAATTAGAGATCTGCTGCATTTGATCTAGTAATATTTGAGGTATAAAGCGATGAAAAAACAACATGTAATGTTAGGCTTATTGGCCTCTTTATGTATCAGCTCAGCTTTTGCTTCGACGGCCTCTACTTCTGGTGAATATAATATTGCAAATGGTTTGTTACCGATTGAAAAAGATCAGTCAATTTCTGTGTTACAGCCATTTCAAGGCAATTTTAGAATTTTAGGTTCAAAAATTTATAAAAATGATGAACAAGCTAAGTTCTCACCGATCGATTATGCGGTAAGTTGGGGGCTATTTGCTCAACCAGATATTGCTCGTACCATTTCAGTTAAACAGTATGACCGCTATTTGAACTGGAAAATGAGTAAGCTTCCTGTACCTGCTGAGCAAGCGATGCAAATGGTGTCTAATATGCACATCATTCCTGCGAGTCCTCAAATTGCTCAACAAATTAAACAAGTTAAGCGCGGTGACTTGGTATACCTCAAAGGTGAATTGGTCGAAATTAAAGATAAAAATTTAGTTTGGCGATCATCTTTAACCTCAAGTGATACAGGTGATGGTGCTTGTGAGTTATTTCGTGTTCAATCGATTCATTGGGTTGAAAAACAAAATATATAAATTAAAAAGCCTTCTTGTTCAGAAGGCTTTTTATTGCACACTATAAAATTAATGCTGCTGTGAAGCTTTCCAGTATTTCAACTGATTCTGAGCTTGTAAGTAGTCAGCAAGTTGATTGACTTGTTCATCTTTATTGGCCTGTTTATCACTGATATGTTTTTCTTGATTTTCCCAATATTGATAAAGTAAGCCTTGAATATAGCGACCTTGTTCAGTTTTTAAGTCGAGGTCTTTTAACATGGTCAATGCTGAGCGAACATTATCAAGTGTACGTTTTTGTTCAAACTCTGTGGTAAGTGTACCTGCTGCATGCATTTTTTCTAGTTCAGTTTCCATTTCATCGCTCATTTCAGTAAAGCGACGGTCATAGTCTTCTAATAAAGCAATGTCATGCGCATCGTCAGCAGTGGCTGCGAACTTTTTAACAGGTCTTTCATTGAGCTTTTCCATCACCTGATCGGTAGATGAATTTGTCTGATGTTGTTCGGTCTTTGCTGGTTCATCTGCTTTTTTACAAGCAGTCAATAATAGGCTAGAGCTGAGCAAAGACATTAAAATGATATGAGGCGTTTTTTTAAACATAGCTTTCAACCGAACCTATTCTCTATGATTTGACGACGTACTTTTCTGAAAGTGATATGCATATGTGACATATGGAAAATCAATCTGATCTTGTGGGCCTAGCCCTGTAAAATCATAAACAATTTTTTCAAATTGAGCTTTGAGCTGTAATTGATCTTTTTCAGTCATTGCTGCAATAAAACTTGTAGAGAGTAATCTTTTACTCACCACTTGTTCGACAGTACCATGCTGTGATTGCGAAAAAGTTTCTAATCTGTCAAAACTAAATAGATTTTGGTTTTCAAAAACCTTTTTCCACTTTTCACTATGGTAACGCGGTGTATCGCCTTCAAGAGGTAGTAAAAAATCGGCTAAGGCTTTCACCCAGTCTGTACGCTCATCACGCTGATTCCAAACGAGACCTAAATGTCCTTGCGGTTTTAATATTCGATGGATTTCGGTCAGTGTTTCCATGTTGTCGAACCAATGGAAAGATTGAGCGCAAATGACCGCATCAATTTGTTGATCATTTACCGGAATAGCATGGCTAAATGCCTGTAAAGTTTTAATATCAGTATAGGCTTGCTGAAGCTGTTGTAACATCTCGCCAATTGGCTCTACTGCAATAATATTGGCACGTGTTTGTTTTAAGTAGGGTAAGAATTTGCCAGTACCTGAGCCAAGATCAATAACAGTAGAATTTTCATGTATTTGGAGACGTTCTTGCAGCCAACTGACTATTTCTGCTGGATAATTCGGCCTAACTTGCTGATAAAGCTCCGCAGCGGAGCTGAATCCTTTTTGAGCGGCAGGATGTAAGGATTGTGTCATATTTTGCGCTTTTTAATCTGACTGGCATCTATAAAATAAGATACTCCGCAATCATAAATTGGCAAAACACCTATTTTGTTTCATTTTTGACGATGTATGTGGGAGTAAATTTTCTTTCGGTGTGAGCATGGATAAGCAAATTATTTTTGAAGACGAACACATTAGAGCCATTTTTTTACAAGGCGATTCTAATACATTAGTTCTCTCTTTTGGCGATTTGATTACCCGAGCGAGTGGCTTATCTATCAATGCTGAAAAGTCTCTAATAAAGTACCAATACAATGTTATTGGGATTATGCCAAAACAAAAATCATGGTTCCCAAAAGCCAGTATGGTTGAAATGGCTAAAGCCATTTTGCCTGTTATTCAGCGTTTTAAAAATATTGTAGGTTATGGCGGCTCAATGGGCGGCTATGCAGCAATCAAGTATTCGAACTTATTAAATATGAATCGAATCATTGCATTTGTTCCTCAATATTCAATTGACCCTGAACAGGTTGAAGACCGCCGCTATGCTGAATTCTTTGATGCTGTTGCAAATAAAGATATGCAAATTCAGTTGCAAGATGTAGATGCAAGTCGTGAATATATTATTGTTTATGATCCTTACTTTGTTGTCGATCGCGAACATTACTTAAAAATAAAAGAGCTATTGCCAAGTTTACATACGATTCATTTACCTTTTACAGGGCATGAAGCTTTATCTGTATTGGCGAGTTCAAGTCTTTTACATGATTTTATTGAACATGAATTTGATGAAACGTATTTCTATCAACACGTTCGTAAAATCAAAAAACAAAGTAAATTCTATTATCGTAATGTACTTGCCAATGTGCTGACATATCATGACAGCATGTTATTGAAAATTTTACGACAAAATGATTTTCAATTAGATGAGCGTTATTTAGATAACCCGCTCAAGCAAGCCATTACACGTAGTCTTGTAAAAACAAAGCAGGCGACTGAGCACGACTTCCAAAAGCTTGGAATTAAAATTCAGTACATCCAGCAAGCTGCAAGCTATAAAAAAGGTTTGCAGACTCACTCTGGTACAGTCTTGGTATTCAATTTAATTAATTTGAAACTTGAAAGCTATGCTGTAGATGTGCTGCTCGCAAATACATCATATCTGATTCCGATCGTGGCAGAGCAGACTGGAGTTGCACACATTGAATTAAATAATGAAATTTATTTGTTAGGTATGAATGACCGAAAAATTATTAAATTATTTAAACAAGGTGACGCATTAAGCTCGGATATGAGTCCGTTTGTCATTAAACAATATTCTGATTTTTTTGCATTGAGCTACAAGCAATTCAATTTAGATTGTGATGAACAAGGCGTTTGTGACTACATTGAAGGTTCAGTTCAACCATCGCAACAATTTGTACTGACCAGTTATTAATTTTAATTTACTGATTAAATAAAGTCCAAATCTTCAAATTTGGGCTTTATTTTTTGCTCAAAAAATATTTTTTTATTAATTTATTTGTATATAAAATCAAAAGTCATTATTTAAATAAATAATGCGATTAATTTTTAAATAAAGATAGAGCTAAAAGTAGCCATGATAAATTAAGCGAAAAATTATTATATTTAAAAATTAATGGTTTTTAGTTTTATATAAATTAAAGAAATATTGTTGGGTTGTTTAAAATACAATGATTGCTTTGGAGTCTATTAATTAATTGTTTTTTATTGCAATTTTATTTGTTTTGAGAAGGTGTGCTTAAAATAGCTTCACTATTCAAAGATAATTGCATATTTATTTTTTTCTCCTAAAATGATTTTTTACTAAATTGTCGTTACAGTTTTTTTATATGCAATCATTAAATTATCGGAATAATGATGCATCGCAACATGGAAGTTCTGCACCTTTGAAACGAGCAATGAGTACTCGACATTTGGTGATGATCTCCCTTGGCGGTGCCATAGGTACAGGTCTTTTTTTAGGGTCTGGCGACGTAATTGCTCAAGCTGGCCCAATTGGCGCAATTATCTCTTATTTCTTGGGCGGTTTGATTGCCTACACCGTTATGCTCTGTCTTGGTGAGCTAGCGGTTCATGTGCCTGAATCGGGCTCTTTCGGTGAATACGCACGACGCTATATTGGTCCAGGCACAGGTTATATGATTACCTGGCTATATTGGTTGACTTGGACTGCCACTTTAGGAACTGAATTTACTGCCGCAGCTTTGCTGGTTAAGGAATGGTTTCCATCTACTTCTGTTTGGGCGTGGACTTTGTTTTTTGGTGGTCTTGTCTTTTTCCTTAATATTAGTTCAACGCGTTTATTTGCTGAATCTGAGTTCTGGCTTGCTCTGATTAAAGTTATAACAATTATTGTATTTATTACTTTGGGTTTATTGGCAATTTTTGGTTTTATTCCTTATCACGGACATGAAACAGCGCCGTTATTCAGCAATTTAACGGCTCAAGGTTGGTTCCCGCACGGTTTATTCCCAATTTTCACAACCATGCTCATTGTAAACTTTGCCTTCTCTGGTACTGAGCTTATTGGAGTTGCTGCAGGTGAGGCGGAGGAACCGGCAAAGACTGTACCTAAGGCAATTAATGCAGCGATTTGGCGTTTGCTCATATTCTTTGTGGGGACAATTGTTGTCATTTGTTCTTTGCTTCCATTTCATCTTGCTGGTCTTAATGCAAATGATGTGAGCAGTAGTCCATTTGTGACAGTATTTAATTATATTGGTATTCCGTATGCAGAAGACATTATCCGCTTCGTAATTATTACGGCGCTGCTTTCAGCTGCCAATTCTGGTTTATTTGCTGCATCACGAATGATGTGGTCGCTTTCAGCAAAAAATCAATTACCTAAAATTTTCGCTAAACTTACACCATCTGGCACACCTATTGTTGCCATTATTGTGACGATGTTTGGTGCTATTCCTGGGTTGCTTTCAGAACAGTTTGCACCAGAAACAATTTTCAAAAATTTGTTAGGTGTTGCTGCCTTTACAATGGTTGTTGTTTGGATTGCCATTTGTATTTCACAATTTAACTTCCGTAGACAATGGTATAAGTCAGGAAAGACAGCAAAAGATTTACGTTTCGCTGCTCCGCTTTTCCCTCTTACTCCAATTGTAGGTGGGCTATTTTGTATAGTTACTTGTATCAGTATGGTGTTTGATCCATCTATGCAGGTTGGATTTATCTGCTGTATTATCTTTATCTTACTGTGTTATATCAGCTATTTTGTCTTTTATCGTAAGAAAGAGAGTGCTCTAAACTAAGCCTATTTACTGCTTAATTTGATTGATAAGAGGTCCCTCATGGGACCTTTTTTTTATGTCTATAAATTGTGCATAGAAGAGTACTTTTATATATTTTTTTTAAAAATGTTTTTTTTATTTTAATAATAAATTCAAATAATGATTCATAAATTAACCATTTATCGGAATGTTATTAATAGCTAATTATTATAAGTATTTAAATAAGTATATGTTTAACATGATTATTTAATGGCTGTGTAATTTTTATATTTCTATTTTTTATTTTAAATAAGACTGTACAAAAAAATATTATGAAATTTTCTAAAAAATTTGAAGGATTTTTGAAATTTTTTGTTAATTAAGTTATTGTTATTAAATGGTAATTTTTTAACCATTTTTAATTTTAATATTTTTTTAATTTCCATAAAATAAAATTATTATGGCTGAGGCTTTTTTTAGGCTTTGTTACTTTTTTATTATAAAATTTCGGGGAAATTGATTATTTTTTCTCTGCTTGTTTATTTTAAAATGTTCTAAATTATCTTGCTTTGTGCTATATTTACTTAAAGATTTTATGTCTATATGAAAGCGCGATTAATCAGCTTGAGTAGTGATGTGAAGCTTGCAGTATTATTGAACAATTTTTATTTAAAAAGACTAATGGAGGGATCTATCGATTAGTCAAAAATAATTTCATGGACTTATGGTTTTTTTGTTTTATGAACCCTAGTTCTTTTTAACTCCCAAACGGTTATGTCACCTCTTTTGCACTTATTTCCAATCGACTTGTTTGAGTTGATTGCGGTGGAACTTTTGCTTTTATAAAGACATTTTTTATAAACAGCAGATGAGCAAGAGAAAGATTGTAAAAGATATCGATATATAAAAGTAAATCTTACTTTTGATATCACAAGATGGAATTTAAAAGGTCTGAAGCTTTAGAAGAGCGGAAGATTTTATAAATAAATCAAAACATTGTTATTGCAAGGTTTTGGTTGCTGAATAATAAAGACTACGGATTTATCACATCTGAGTCTATGTAGGTATATAGGAAAAAAGATGTCAGATCTTTCATACGTAAACGAACATAGCGATGCATGGCAAACTTACTTGGCACAAATTGACCGTGTAGCGCCATATCTAGAACACTTAGCTGATTATATCGATACTTTAAAGCGCCCTAAGCGTGCTCTTATTGTTGATGTACCAATCGTAATGGATGACGGTTCAATCCAGCACTTTGAAGGCTACCGTGTACAACACAACTTGTCTCGCGGTCCTGGTAAAGGTGGTGTTCGTTACCATCCAAATGTTGATTTAAATGAAGTGATGGCGTTGTCTGCATGGATGACAATTAAAACTGCTGTTTTGAACTTGCCATTTGGTGGTGCAAAAGGTGGTATCCGTGTTGACCCACGTAAATTATCTACGCGTGAATTAGAGCGTTTAACTCGCCGTTATACGACTGAAATTGGTCACATTATCGGACCTCAAAAAGACATTCCTGCTCCAGACGTTGGTACAAATGCCAATATCATGGGTTGGATGATGGATACTTATTCTACTAGCCAAGGTCACACAGTGACTGGTGTTGTAACTGGTAAACCAGTTCACTTAGGCGGTTCTTTAGGACGTGTTAAAGCGACTGGTCGTGGTGTATTCGTTACTGGCCGTGAAGTTGCTGCAAAAATCAACTTACCAATTGAAGGCGCGAAAGTTGCTGTTCAAGGCTTTGGTAACGTAGGTAGTGAAGCTGCTTTCTTATTTGTTGAATCAAAAGCAAAAATCACTCACGTTCAAGACCACACTGGCACAATTTTCAATGCTGACGGTATTGATCTTGTTGCATTACGTGAGCACGTAAACGCAAACCAAGGTGTTGGCGGTTTTGCTGGTGCGCAATCAATTGCAGATGAAGATTTCTGGACTGCTGAAGTAGACATCATTATTCCTGCTGCATTAGAAGGCCAAATCACAGTTGAGCGTGCTGAAAAACTTAAAGCTAAGTTGATTTTGGAAGGCGCAAACGGCCCGACTTATCCTAAAGCTGAAGATGTATTGGTTGAGCGTGGCATTGTTGTTGTTCCTGACGTTGTATGTAACGCCGGCGGTGTAACTGTAAGTTACTTCGAATGGGTTCAAGACATGGCGAGCTATTTCTGGAGCGAAGAAGAAATCAACGAACGTTTAGACAAGTTGATGGTTCAAGCAATGGATGACGTTTGGAATACAGCGAATAAGAATGCTTGTACTTTACGTACAGCAGCTTACATCTTGGCTTGTGAGCGTATCTTAAAAGCTCGTAAAGAACGCGGTATTTTCCCAGGCTAATCTGAGGAAATTACCTTTTAGGAAAAGTGGGCTGAGCAAATATAAAGGATGTATAGGGTTATTTGTTCAGTCCCTTTTTCTAAATGAATTAAAGACAGTAAGACAGATTAAATAAATTAAATAGATACTGAGGTAAGCATGGAACAGCCAATTTCTGTAACTCGAAGCAACTTTAATGACTGGATGGTTCCAGTATTTGCACCGGCAAATTTCATTCCGGTACGTGGTGAAGGTTCACGTATCTGGGATCAAGAAAATAAAGAATATATCGATTTTGCAGGCGGGATTGCAGTAAATGCATTAGGTCATGCGCATCCAGTGGCAGTCAATGCGTTAACAGAACAAGCAAAAAAACTTTGGCATGTCGGCAATGGTTATACCAATGAACCCGTACTGCGTCTTGCTAAACAACTCACTGAAAATACATTTGCAGACAAAGTATTCTTCTGTAACTCAGGTGCAGAAGCAAATGAAGCAGCATTAAAGCTTGCTCGTAAAGTTGGACTCGA
>NZ_JEYB01000039.1:0-37520 GCF_000582255.1 Acinetobacter sp. 1566109
ACTTTATTCTCTGGGGTTCATGGTCGGTTGGCCAATCGTTTTATTCTTGGTAGCAGAGCGTTTACGTAACCTCGGTAAATATAACCTTTCCGATGTCGTGTCATTCCGTCTTGAAGAAAAACCAGTTCGTACTTTAGCTGCTTTTAGCTCACTTGTAGTTGTTGCATTTTATTTAATTGCGCAAATGGTGGGTGCAGGTCAGCTGATTAAATTGCTATTTGGTTTGAACTACAACATTGCTGTAGTCATCGTTGGTCTATTGATGATGGCATACGTAATTTTTGGTGGCATGTTGGCAACCACATGGGTACAAATTATTAAAGCGGTCATGTTACTGAGCGGTGCAACCTTTATGGCATTTATGGTCATGAAAGCTGTTGGTTTCAGTTTCAGCAATATGTTTACCCAATCTATTGAAGTGTTCAGTAAAGTCCATAACATAAGCCTTGCCGACGCTGCAAAAATTATGGGTCCTGGTAAACTTGCCGCGAACCCAATTGATGCTTTATCTCTTGGTTTAGCACTCATGTTTGGTACAGCGGGTCTTCCACACATTCTTATGCGTTTCTTTACTGTAAAAGACGCAAAAGAAGCACGTAAATCTGTAGTCGTTGCAACAGGTTTTATTGGTTACTTCTACCTTTTAACTTTCATTATTGGTTTCGGTGCGATCCTTTTTGTATCAAACAACCCGCAATTCCTTGATGTTGCGAAAATGGCAATGACAGGAAAGCTTGAGCTGGTTGGCGGTAACAACATGGCAGCTGTGCATTTAAGCGACGCTTTAGGCGGTGACTTGTTCATGGGCTTCATTTCAGCAGTAGCGTTCGCAACGATTCTTGCTGTTGTTGCTGGTTTAACACTTTCAGGTGCATCTGCAATTTCACACGACTTATACGCTAACGTATTTAAAAAGGGTCAAACGACTCCAGCTTCTGAACTTCGTATGTCAAAAATCGCGACGCTTGGTTTAGCAGTTTTTGCCATGATCTTGGGTATTTTGTTTGAAAAGCAAAACGTAGCATTCATGGTAGGTTTAGCGTTCTCTGTAGCTTGTTGTGCGAACTTCCCGGTACTTGTTCTTTCAATGTTCTGGAAAGGTTTAACCACACGTGGTGCTGTGATTGGTGGGGTGGTTGGTTTGGTAACAGCTGTTGTACTGATCATCTTATCTAAAGCGGTATGGGTTGATACTTTAAAAATCTCAGATACACCAATTAACCCGTTCAATGGTCCTGCATTGTTTGCGATGCCATTGTCGTTCCTTTGCTGTTGGTTCTTCTCAGTGACTGATAACTCAGCACGTGCGAAAAAAGAACGTGCTGCTTTCGACGCACAATATGTACGTTCAATGACAGGTATTGGTGCTTCTGGTGCATCAGACCACTAATCAGAATGTATTAAACATGTCATAAAAAGCCCTACGGGGCTTTTTTTGTTTTTCTCCTAAAGGTTATTGAAAAGAAGCTCCTTAATAAAGAACAACTTGTTTATCCTATTTTTTGTACAGTATGATTTTCTATAATTCAAAACATAATGAAAAAATGGAAAATAATTAAATGCGATCTATTATCGAGTTCTGGGCGAGCTTTCGATTATTGCCTTCTGCATGGTTGCTGTTTGTGCAATTCATTTTACTTATTCTGGCTATGCTGACTTTTGATAATGAGGTTTATAGAACCTTAACTTGGGCATTAGGAGTACTTGCTTTACTCATTATTGCTAAAGTGATTCGTCAAACACCTATGTTTACCTTTTTAGGACTTACCTTTGTAAGTGGCGCAATTATATCGTCAGTGTTTATTTTATTGGGCTACAGCAATTTAACCATCCAGATTTTTGCTCACAGCTGTGAAGCTTTAGCTTACTTCTCGGCAGCTTATGGGTTATTTCGTTATATGTTTGCTGACCGATATTTGACACGAGATGAGCTGTTTGCAGCAGCAGCTGTTTTTACCTTAATTGCTTGGGGATTTGCTTTTTTATACAACATTTGTCAGTTGTTAATTCCAAATAGCTTCCAAAATCCAAACCATGTTTATCACTTACAAACTTGGCTAGATTTATTATTTTTAAGCTTTAGTTTGCAGTCAGCGACAGGGTTGTCTGACCTCATGCCCCTTAGTCCACCAGCACGTGTTCTAGCGATGTTACAAATGTTTTGTGGTGTTATGTACTTGGCATTAATTGTTACGCGTTTGATCGCTTTACAGTATATTTCACACGCTCCTAAAAAGAATTCTGATAAATAAAGAACGAGGTGTTTTAATTTATTTACACCTTTGTAACTGCAATATTAATTAAGTTTGTTTACAGTATGATCGGCTTTCTCTATTGAAAGATATAACTTTGTTCATTCCTGAATGTCTTTATTGGCTTCATGCCTGTCACTTTTCATTAAAATAACATGGAGGATTTATGCCTTCCAAACAAACGAGTTGGTTCGCAAATGTTAATCCCAATGTCTTTTTGGGTACGGTCATTATTATTGCTTTGTTCCTAGCAGTTGTCGTGATCGCTCCGAGTTCTTTTGAACTTTTAACGCAACAGTTAAAGCAGTGGATCACCGATTCATTTAGCTGGTTCTATGTTCTATCAGTTGCATTCTTTCTTATTTTACTCATTTATATTGCCTGTTCTGCGATAGGTCGGATTAAATTAGGCCCTGACCATAGCCAGCCCGAATATAGTAACGGTTCATGGTTTGCCATGCTGTTTACTGCCGGTATGGGTATTGGCTTAATGTTCTTCGGTGTTGCTGAACCTGTCATGCACTATGTAAATCCACCAAGTGGAGATGCGCAGACAATTGATGCAGCTCAGCAAGCTCTACGTGTGACTTTTTTCCACTGGGGCTTACACGCATGGGCAATTTATGCTGTGGTCGGTTTAGCATTAGCTTATTTTGCTTATCGTCATAATTTACCGTTAAAGACCCGCTCAGCCCTTTACCCCCTCATTGGTAAAAAGATTTATGGGCCGTGGGGCGACAGTATCGATATATTTGCGACCATTGGTACGGTATTTGGTGTAGCGACTTCTCTCGGATTTGGTGTCACCCAAATTAACTCTGGTTTACATTATTTATTTGGTGTCGAGCAAAGTACCAATATTCAAGTTCTACTTATTATTTTTGTGAGTATTTTAGCCTCATTATCTGTGTTCTTAGGTTTAGATAAAGGGGTTAAACGCTTATCAGAGCTAAACTTAGTCTTAGCTTTAATATTATTAGTATTTGTTTTTATCGCTGGCCCTAGTATTTATTTACTTCAGACTACTATTCAAAATACTGGGCAATATATATCTAACCTTTTTACCATGACATTCAATTTATATGCTTATCAGCCAAATGGATGGATTGGGGGATGGACCATTTTATATTGGGCTTGGTGGATTTCATGGTCACCATTTGTGGGTATGTTTATCGCAAGGGTTTCCCGTGGTCGTACCATTCGAGAGTTTATTGTAGGTGTTCTTCTTATTCCGACAGGCTTTACCATCATTTGGATGGGCTTTTTAGGAAATGCCGCGTTATTTAGCATTATCCATGAACATCAAACCACTCTCATTCAGGCTGTCCAGCAAGACTCCTCAGTTGCTCTATTTGAGTTTTTAGGGCACTTGCCATGGTCAGGTGTCATGAATATTCTGGCTACTATTTTAGTGGTTTTATTCTTCGTGACTTCTGCGGACTCGGGAGCACTCGTTACTGACTACTTAACAGCAAAAACTGAAAATTCACCAACTTGGCAGCGTCTGTTCTGGACAGTGTTGATGGCAGTGCTGGCTATTATTTTACTCTTGGTTGGCGGTCTTGCTGCACTGCAGTCTTCAATTATTATGAGTGCGTTGCCGTTTACTGTAGTCATGCTCTTGATGAGCTGGGGGTTAATAAAAGCTTTGCATCTTGATGTCACGAAAATGCAAGCAATTCAGGAAGCTCGTATTACCCCACGTGCTATTCATAACCCGAGAAGTTGGCAACAACGATTAGGTTTGATCATGCATTATCCTCATAGTGAAGAAGAGGTGAAGCAATATATTGAAAAGCAGGTTTCACGAGCTTTTGAAAATATTCAGCATGAGTTTAGACGTCGTCATCTTGAAGTTTCAATTAGTGAAGTTGAAGATGGTATGCAGCTTCGAGTCGATCATCATCATGAAATTAATTTTATTTATAAAGTTGTTTCACGTGAAACAGTACCACCAAGTTTTTTAATTGGTCGTACGGAAGCAGAAGATGGTCAATATTTCCAAGCCGAAGTATTTTTGAGAGAGGGTGGGCAGAACTACGATGTAATGGACTGGACGCAGGAAGATTTGATTCAGGATATTATTGATCAGTACGAACGTCATTTACATTTCTTAAATATCGTACGTAGTTAATAGCCATAAAAAAAGGACTCAATTGAGTCCTTTTTTTTAATTCAATTTCTAAATTAAATTAGAAACGGAATTTAGCATTTAAGCCGATAGTTTGTGTGTCACGTGGGTTGCCATCTTTCGCATTTGCTTTAACGAAGTCAGCACCAACTGCTAAAGCAGGAGTGATGAAGTATTGAGTGTGACCACCCCAAACATGATCGTAACCAGAATTAAATGCAGATACATCAGCAAAAGATGCACCAACGCTTAACTTAGGAGTTACGAATAAATCAGTTTTCATACCGTAAGCATTATCTTCAGCAAATAAAGCAAATGCTTCAAAACCAATCGCCATGTTAGTACCATCAATGTTTCCAACATATTTAGTACGAGCAGTTACAGCATCTTGTTTTTCATCAATAGCAACTGATTCACCAACTGCTTTAGCGATTCCGTATTTATTAACACCGAATGCATCTAAAGAAATTTGATCAGCAACACTTGTATAACCAACAGCAACTAAGAAGTTAGGTAACAACATTGCACCAGCTTCTAATGCATAACGGTCACCGTTGTCATCACTTACGCCATCTTTAAAATCATTGATAGTGTGGTTGTAAGATGCGCTAGCATAAACTGGTACGTAAGGAGTTGGAAGGTATGCTTCACCTTTAACACCATAAGTGTGAGATTCAACGTTTACAGTGTCTTTCTCATCATATTTGATATAGTTATAAGCAACAGAAACGTTAGATGCTTGGTTTAAGAAAGCTGCTTCAGCTAAAGGACCTTTAGACGCATCAACATTTTTGAAGTAATAAGTACCTTGAGCAGTACCAGTGAAGTTTTTATCGTTTGCAGTTGTGTCAACATATTCAGATTGACCTTGAACTTCAAATTGATAAGCATGAGCACCGGTCATGGCTAATAATACAGCAGTGGCTAAACCAAGTTTTTTCATAATCATTTCCAGCATTAACAAGAGATAAAGCTGGGGTCATTGTATTGTAACAATTTATGAAGTCAATAATAGATGAAACGTAATGTTAAGGAAATTTGACACTTATGTTAAAAATGTTTAAAAAATAAACAATCAGAGTGTCTTATGTCAACCTGCTAAAAAAATGAACATTAACAAGAAGCTAAACCTTAAGATTCATAAGGATTTGGCTTGAAATAGTTTCAAAATAATTACATTTATAATTGGAAAAAATGATTTTATTGATCGGATTTAACGTTCATAAATTTGTCGATTCGTTTAATAAATAGTCGTTCGAATATTATTCTTGTTTCAATTTTCATATATTTTGAGGAATAGTTATCATTATTTTGATAAGTTTATCTAAATAATCTATCTATTTAAAATAATTATATAATTGAATAAGGCTAAAAAAAAACATTTTTAAATCAAAAAAACGATTAAAAAATTAATTCTGATCAATTTAATCAACTTTACAAAATTAGAGATAAGTCACACAATTCAATTGCAAAGTTCACTATCTAACATTTTTATAGTTGGTAGTACTTTCCCAGATACGATGTGTTATCACATCAGACTTTACGAGCTCAGCTTTCCCCAAGGTTGAGCTTTTTTTTATCTATAAGAAAACATTAACATTTATTAAAAAAATTACATGAAATTTCTTTTTTTTGGTTTGTATAAAAAAGAACCCAGCTTAGAGCTGGGTTTCGGATGCTGGGAGAGGCATCCAAGAGGAAAAAGAAGCTAACTATAGAATTGCGAAATTTACTTCAGCTGTAAAATGGAGTTTTGCTATAGCCATCATTTGCTCTTTCGATCAGATTTTCATGAAATACAAACGATGAAGACCTATATTGCGTTATTCAAACTTTGTTGCTGAACTTCTGCTCATTAAAGTGCTAGGATGCGGGTTAATTACTTCATTTTATAGTAGTGATGATGGTAGGGCATTTACGGAGTACCAGCTAGAAATGTCAGGATTACGTTCAGAACATATCAGTAATCGACTATTTTTCTTTATGTTGGTCATTATTCTGTCCTTACTGTTTATGGCTGTACCTCTTATTGTCAGCAGTTATCAAGAATATTTAAAAACTAAACAAGCGTTGGTTGAAATCAAAAGCTTAAAGTCGATTGCTGAAGTTGCAAATAAAGTATCTAAAGAACGTGCGCCAGCAAATAAATTAATGTCGAGTAACGCTGCCGACTTTTTAAAAAATCAGAAGAAGTTATTAGACTATCGGCTTACTGTCGATCAGCAAATTAATGAAACTATTCGTATTTTAGAAGAAGAGGGTTATTCCGATTTAGCACGTATTTTAGATACTAAATTTAAAGATGATTTGAAACAGGCGCGGGCTGTAGTCGACTATTATGCCGCAACACCTGAACAAGCAAGAACCTCTTTGCAATTTGATAATGCCATTTTGGGTATGTTTGGTGCTTGGGATAGTTGTCGGGAAATTTTGCAAAAGCTTATGTTGCAGCTAAAAAGTAAAGATAGCCAAATTAATAACTATTTTACTTTGATTGTGGTTTTAACTGACATGCGTGATCAGGCCGGTCGTACCGCATCTAATGTTATTGCGCCAGTGACGTTTAAAGAAACGATTCCTAATGATAATCGGGCGCGTTCTTTGCAGACTCAACAGCAAGCCCGTTACTTATGGGCACTTGTAGATACGCTACAGTCTGAGCAAGCCAAGACTCCTGAATATCATCGCCTTTACGCAAGAGTTAAAACTGAATTTTTAGATAAAGGTGTGCCTATTGTTGGTCAACTTTTAGAAGAAAGCCAGAAGCATGAGGCTTACCATTTAAATGGAACTGAACTTACAGACCAAATCGTTGATAAATTTACAACAGTTATTGATTTACAAAATTTTCTACTTAATAAAAGTGTCTTGATTGCATCTCAAGAAAACTATTTGGCAAAAAAGAAATTCTTTCTTACTTTGCTTATTTCTAGCATATCGTTAGCAGCTGCTTTACTTACCTTAATTTATGCAAAGAGGCGGGTATTTGAGCCTCTTATTCAAGCTCGTACCTTAATTCTTGATTTGTCTCATAGCAAAGATTATCCGGTAGATGAATTGAACCCTAAAAAAGGTGAGTTCATTTCACTGTTTGAAGCGATTGACCGTTTGCAAAGAATGCTTAAGCAGCGAGATGCGTTTGAATTCCAACTTAAAAATATTGCAAATACAGACCCGTTAACTGGTGTATCCAACCGTTTAGCTTTATCTGAGTATTTAAAAATTGTTGAGAGCTATCCTCAAAAGTTTTCACAAACCTGTTTAATGATTATTGATATAGATCGCTTTAAAGATGTGAATGATCAATATGGTCATATTGTTGGTGACCAAGTGATTAAGCGTATTACCGATCAATTGAAAGCGAATGTACGCGCTTCTGATCTAATTGTGCGTTATGGTGGTGATGAGTTTTTAATTTTATTAGAACAGGTGCCGTTTTTAGATGCGCGTCTATTGGCGGAAAAAATTCGTATTGCGATTGCTTTAGAAGAAATTAATTTATCTGGCTCAAATGAAAAATTACATGTATCAGTCAGTATAGGGTTTGCGATTGGAGCGACAAGCTGGATGGAGCTGTTAGAAAAAGCAGATCGTTCACTCTTAAGAGCTAAAGCTCGGGGCCGAAATGTTGTAGAGGGATAAAAAAGCCGGAAATCACTTTCCGGCTTTTTGTTTTATTGTTTCAACATCGGTTTCAAGAAACGACCCGTATGGGAAATCTCGACCTCAGCCACTTGTTCAGGTGTACCTTCGGCAATGATCATACCACCACCCGAACCACCTTCAGGGCCTAAGTCCACAACCCAGTCCGCTGTTTTAATAACGTCAAGGTTATGTTCAATCACCACAATGGTATTACCCTTGTTACGTAGCTCATGCAAAATATCGAGTAGCTTGGCAATATCGTGGAAGTGCAGACCTGTTGTCGGTTCATCCAAGATATAAAGCGTTTTACCCGTATCACGTTTTGCTAACTCACGTGCGAGTTTTACACGTTGAGCTTCACCACCAGAGAGTGTAGTAGCCGCCTGACCTAAACGAATATAGCCTAAGCCAACCTGAGTTAAGGTTTCTAAGCGGCGGTGAATGACTGGAATAGCACTAAAGAACTCAGCAGCATCTTCAACCGTCATTTCTAAAACATCAGAAATGTTTTTGCCTTTATAACCGACTTCAAGTGTTTCACGGTTATAGCGTTTACCATGACAAGCATCGCAAGGTACATACATGTCTGGTAAGAAGTGCATTGCGACTTTAATCATGCCGTCGCCTTCGCATGCTTCACAGCGTCCGCCTTTCACGTTAAACGAGAAACGACCTGCACTATAACCACGGGCTTTCGCCTCTGGAGTTTGAGCAAATAACTCACGGATTGGTGTAAATAGCCCTGTGTACGTTGCAGGGTTAGAACGTGGTGTACGTCCAATCGGGCTTTGGTCAATATCAACGACTTTATCAAGGTGTTGTAGACCATCAATTGAGTCAAACTTTTCGGCTGTTAAAGTCGTTGCACCATTAAGCTGTGTTGCAGCCAGTGGAAGTAACGTACGGTTAATCAGTGTTGATTTACCCGAACCTGAAACGCCCGTCACACAAGTCATAATGCCAAGTGGAATGGTTAAATCGACATTTTTTAAGTTATGGCCTGCTGCACCTGAAAGTTTGATGAATTCATCTGGACGTGGCGATTGAGTACGTTTTTTTGGCACCTCAATTTTAAGCTTGCCTGAAAGATATTGACCTGTAAGAGAGTCAACATGGTTAGCCAATTCATCATAAGTACCTTCAGCAATAATCACACCACCATGCACACCCGCACCTGGACCAATATCAATAATATGGTCAGCCGCACGAATGGCATCTTCGTCGTGTTCAACGACTAATACCGTATTACCTAAATCACGTAAGCGAATCAGAGTTTGTAATAAACGATCATTATCGCGTTGATGGAGACCAATTGATGGTTCATCAAGGACATACATGACGCCCATCAAACCTGCACCAATTTGCGAGGCTAAACGGATACGCTGAGCTTCACCACCCGATAGTGTTTCGGCAGAACGAGCCAGACTTAAATAGTTCAGACCAACACTCACTAAGAAGTGCAGACGCTCACGAATCTCTTTAAAAATTTTATCGGCAATTTCGCCTTTAGCACCTTCAAGATTTAAATCTTGATAATAGCTTTCTGCATCGCCAATCGACATGCGGGTAATGTCTGCAATGGTTTTATCTTTTACACGAACATGACGTGAAATTTCATTTAGACGTGAACCACCACATGCATCACATGCTGCATTAGATAAATATTGAGCTAAATCATCACGTACATAGTTACTTTCAGTTTCACGGTAGCGACGCTCAAGGTGTGGCAAAATTCCTTCAAAAGGTTGTACGCGTGTATGTTTGCGGCCGCGTTCATCGATATAACTTAAATCGATTTTTTCTTTGCCAGTACCTTGTAGAAATTTCTTTTGCGTGTCTTTATCTAACTGGTTCCAAGGCGTATCAAGTTGAAAACCGAAGTGGTCGGCAACTTTTTGTAGCATTGAATAGTAATAAGGACGTTGACGATCCCAACCACGAATAGCACCTTCGCTAATCGCAAGATCAGGATTTGGAATCAGTTTCTCAGAACTAAAATGGCTACGTGTACCTAAGCCATCACAAACAGGACAGGCACCAAACGGGTTGTTAAATGAAAATAAACGTGGCTCAAGTTCAGCAACTGCGCGATCACACTCAGGGCATGAGTGTTTTGCAGAAAAAACGCGATCTGGGTGTTCGCCATTCATCCACGATAAAACAGCAATATCACCACCTAAACGTAGTGCTGTCTCAAATGATTCAGCAATACGGTTGCCTAAGTCATCACGTACTTTGAAGCGGTCAACAACGACTTCAATGGTATGTTTTTTCTTTTTGTCGAGTTCCGGTGGCGTATCAATATCAATAATTTCGCCATCTACACGGGCACGAACAAAACCTTGACCTTGTAGTTGTTCGAACAGGTTGCTGTACTCACCTTTACGCTCACGTACCACTGGGGCAAGCAACATAAGTGCTGTACCTTCCTCAAGCGTTTTTACTGCATCGACCATTTCAGAAACGGTTTGTGCAACCATAGGTAAGTCGTGTTCAGGGCAATAAGGCGTACCGACACGGGCATAAAGCAAACGTAAATAGTCATAAATTTCGGTAATGGTACCGACGGTTGAGCGTGGGTTGTGACTGGTAGATTTTTGCTCAATTGCAATCGCTGGTGATAAACCCTCAATCGAGTCAACTTCAGGTTTTTCCATTTGCGATAAAAACTGACGAGCATAGGCCGAAAGTGATTCGACGTAACGGCGTTGTCCTTCAGCGTACAAGGTATCAAAGGCAAGAGAAGATTTTCCTGAACCTGATAGCCCCGTAATCACCACAAATTTGTCGCGTGGAATATCGAGAGACACATTTTTTAAGTTATGGGTACGTGCGCCTCGAATACGGATATGACTTTGGCTCATAAAACATCTCAATTATGTATTGATGAAAATTTAGGTGTTGTTTGATTAGTCACAGGGAGATATGGCTATTTATAAACAACAGACCCTATATGATAACGATTTAAAATTGTTCAAGTGCTACAAAATGATTTAAAGCGACAAATTGTGACGGTTAAACGACAATCGACAAAATTTGTTTAAATAAGCAGATTGTATTTTTAACATTCCTCACTCTACATTTCTACTCTTAGCCTATTTTCACAAGCAACATAATTTTACTAGACGACTGGTCTAATAGTTGTTTATGATGAATGTATGAAACGATTAAACAAAAGCGAAACTACACGACAACACATTCTAGATACCAGCTTTGAGCTAGTACTACGTAAAGGGTTCGTCGGTGTTGGTTTGCAAGAAATCTTAAAGTCTTGTGACGTACCTAAAGGGTCGTTCTATCACTACTTTGCTTCGAAAGAGGCTTTCGGCTGTGCGTTGCTCGAGCAATACATGACTGATTATAAAGTTCGTATGGAACAACTTTGGCAGCACGGTGAGCAAAGCGCCCATGCCCGTTTAATGGCCTTATGGCAGGCGTGGATTGATGATCCAGTAAATGGTAGCTGGGCTGAAAACTGTCTAATTGTGAAACTGGCAGCCGAGGTTTCGGACTTATCAGAAGATATGCGCCAGATTCTTAATGAAGGCGTACACAAACTAACGCAACGTTTGGCTTTGCTAATTAAAGAAGGTCAACAAGAAGGTTCAATTCCAAAACATATTGAGCCTTTAAAAACTGCGCAAGTCATGTATCAGTTATGGTTAGGTGCTGCTTTACTCACAAAACTGTCGCAAGACAAAGCGCATTTATACGTAGCCTTAGAAACCACCCAACAACTCTTAAAACCGATAGAGGAATAAAGCATGCGAAGTATTATCCATCGTAATTTTGGCGAACCTGTAGACGTTTTAGAGCAGGCGGATATGCCAAAGCCAAAGCCGAAAGCAGGCGAAGTGCGTATTAAAACCATTATGTCTCCTATCCATAATCATGATGTATGGACAGTACGCGGAAGCTATGGCTATAAGCCAACTCTACCTGCGATTGGTGGTAGTGAAGGTGTTGGTATTGTAGATGCCTTGGGTGAAGGCGTTACTCATGTACAGGTAGGCCAGCGTATTGCTGTGGCAGCTGTGCATGGAAGTTGGGCTGAATACTTTATTGCACCAGCTCAAGGCCTTATTCCTTTAAATAATGAAATTGATGATGAAACAGCAGCGCAACTGATTGGTATGCCAATTAGTGCTCTCATGCTTTTAGACTTTGTTAACGTTCAACCGGGTCAATGGTTAATCCAAAACACGGCAAATGGTGCAGTAGGTAAAACGGTTGCGATGATTGCACAGGCACGTGGTTTACCTGTGATTAATCTGGTTCGTCGTACTGATGCAATTGCCGAGATGCAAGCATTAGGCATCCAACATGTGGTTGCGACTGATCAGCCGAATTGGAAAGAGCAAGTTAAACAGATTCATGGTGATCAACCTCTTATTGCTGGTGTGGACTCGATTGGTGGTAGCGCAAGTGGTGAAATGCTAAATCTACTTAGTGAAAATAGCCTACTCGTTTCGTTTGGTAGTATGACTGGCGAAACCATGCAGATTTCATCGGGCGATTTGATTTTTAAACAAGCGACAGTAAAAGGTTTCTGGGCGAGTGTGGTCAATAAAGAAATGCCTGCAGAACGTAAAAAGGAACTGATCGTTGAGCTGCTAACATTAGCGACTCAGAAAAAATTAATCTTGCCTGTAGAGGGTGTATTTAGTTTTGATGAGATTAAAACTGCTGCTCAAAAAGCAACGCAGGGTGCTCGTCAAGGCAAGGTATTGCTAAAGCCGTAAAACATAAAAAAGATCAGTCGAGAGACTGATCTTTTTTCATATCTTTAAAATAAAAAGGAAAAACGTATGATCGGACAAATATTCATTGCGCTTATCGCAATATTACATGTCTATATTTTAGTGTTAGAGATGTTTTTGTGGGACAAACCTTATGGCATGAAAGCCTTTGGAAATAATGCCGAAAAAGCAAAACTCACCAAAGTCATGGCACAGAACCAAGGTCTTTATAATGGCTTTTTAGCAGCAGGTTTATTCTGGTCTTTATTGGCTGATGCGCCATTTGCCACATCAATTGCTAACTTCTTTTTAGGCTGTGTACTGATTGCGGGTATTTATGGTGGGCTGACTGCAAGTAAAAAGATTATTTATATTCAGGCAGTTCCTGCATTGATTGCATTAGCCGCTGTTAATTTTCTTTAAAAAGCGCAAAATACAGCGTTTTGAAATGGAAATGACCAAATAGGATCAGCGCATGTGGGCGTTATTTTTAAAGTGTATGTTGGGGGCTGGGGTTGTCCTTATTATTTCGATTTTATCGAAAAGTAAGGCATTTTATATTGCAGGTTTAGTCCCGCTTTTTCCTACCTTTGCTTTAATTGCTCATGTGATTGTTTTTCAGCAAAAAGGAGCCGAAGCGTTACAAAAAACGGCTCTGTTTGGTCTATGGTCACTTATTCCTTATGCCATTTATTTAGTTGCGGTTTACATGCTGGCAACACGCGTGTCGATGTGGTCGTGTCTGGGCTTGGCAACGCTTTGTTGGGTGGTCGCTGCGGCAGGTTTAATTTATGGTTGGCAGTTGTTTCAAAGTTAAATGAAAGACTGACCATTTAACGAAGTAAATGGTCAGAGCCTCAGCTTGATTTAGATCTGATCTAAACCTAACCATTGTCTTTGATGGTAGGCGCTATCCCAAAATAACCATTCAAGTTTTGCACCCATGGTATAAGCTGCATGCATTTTCTCTAAAGTATCTGCATCACAACGTGCAGCAACTTTGTCTACAGTGGCAATCACATTGCGAACGGCGGTATGGAATTCTTCACCTGCGTAGGTATCAATCCATGCTTGGTAAGGGTTGTTAGGAATTGATTTGCTTACAATATCTTTACCGACTTCGGCATAAATCCAGAAGCAAGGTAAAAGTGCAGCAAGTACAACAGGGTAGCTTTCAGACCAAGCAGTTGCTGTCAAAAATGAAGTGTAATGATGGCCTGCCAAGGTCAGTGGTGTATTTTGAAATTCTTCTTTGGTGACACCAAAATTTTTCATAAAGTCATCATGCAAACTGCGCTCAACCACAATTGCAATTTTAGCTGCATCTGAAAACTGCATAATATCGTCAGCATCAAAGGCTTTTGCTGCTGCAACAGCCAGTACGCGACCATAGGCCACTAAGTATTGAGCATCTTGAATGACATAATGACAAAAAGCTTCTTTATCTAAAGTACCGTTAGCAAGTTCCTGATTAAAAGGCAGGTCGAGAATTTTTTGATATAAATTTAAATTACGTTGCCAGAGTTCTTGAGAAAAAAGCATAAAATCATTCCATTTAAAATTAGACAGCTAACCTCGATTTTAAATCAATTTTAAAATACAAAAATAATAATGATAGATATATCGCAAGAAAATATTTAATACGATTAACAAGTTAATTAAATATTATAAATTTCTTTATTAAACATGAAGATAAAGTAAAGGTAATAACGGCATAAAACAACATCGTTTTGTGGTTAATTATCGATATAATAGCCGCGGTTTTTAATAAAGATTAAATTTAGTTCTTGGTATAGGTCTGATCCATGAAGCATTTCCGATTTTCGATATTTTTTACGGTGGTGTGTTTAGCACTCGCCGCTTACTGGGGTTTTACCCATGGACCTGAAGCTGGCGTGTCGACCATGTTTAAAGCTTTAACTATTACTGCAATTTTAGCTGTAATGGAGGTTTCATTATCTTTTGACAATGCTGTCGTAAATGCATCGGTACTTCGTGGATGGGATCATTTTTGGAAAATGATCTTTTTGACAGTCGGTATTCTCATAGCCGTTTTTGGTATGCGATTGATTTTCCCTGTCTTGATTGTTTCTATGACTGCCGACATGGGCTTTATTGAAGTTGCTAAAATGGCACTCAATGATCCAAAAACCTATTCTGAACGTTTAATGGCTCACCATGCGGAAATTTCTGCATTTGGTGGAACATTCTTATTGTTGGTTTTCTTAAACTTCTTCTTTGATGAAGAGAAAGAAACCCATTGGTTCAGATGGCTTGAAGTTAAATTATCTGACCTAGCCAATGTACCAGCAATGTCGGTTTTTATTGCACTCATCGCATTAATTGTAATGGCGGGCTATGTTGAAGATCATGAGCGTTTAGCTGTAACCATGGCTGGCGTTTGGGGCATTGTGGTTTACATTGGTGTACAAGTTCTTAGTCATTTATTGGGCGGCGAACCTGAAATTGATGAAGATGGTAATGCAGTCATGCAAGATGGTTCAGGTGCTGCTTCTGGTGTGATTAAAGCCGGTTTAGGCGGTTTCTTATACCTTGAAGTGTTAGATGCATCATTTAGTTTTGATGGTGTAATTGGTGCATTTGCAATTACCAGCGACGTTGTCGTGATTATGTTGGGTCTTGCAATTGGTGCGATGTTCGTTCGTTCAATGACGGTTTATCTTGTTGAAAAGGGCACATTAGACGCTTATGTGTTCTTAGAGCATGGTGCCCATTATGCGATTGGTGCTTTGGCTTTCATTATGATTGCAAGTGGTACAGGTTTACATATACCGGAAGTCGTGACAGGCCTCATTGGTGTTGCATTTATTGCATGGGCAGTGATTGCATCTATCCAATATGCGAAACGCGAACAAGAGTCGTCTTAAGCTAATTTTCAGTAAAGTTCGATAGAATAAAGAGGCTAAATGCCTCTTTATTTTTTTCAGCCGAAATCGTTATTTTAAATCATCTCTCCCGTATTTTTAGAAACGAATCGGCTTATAATTTGCCTAGTTTGATAACGTGTATTGATATGATGAATGCTTTGGAACGCCGCTCAACTTTTGCTTTAAGTAGTATTTTTGCGCTACGCATGTTGGGTTTGTTCATGATTATTCCGGTTTTTTCTGTAGTCGGGCAGTCATATCAATATGCGACTCCGGCACTCATTGGTTTGGCTGTGGGTGTATATGGCTTAAGTCAGGCTATTTTACAAATTCCATTTAGCTTACTGGCTGACCGTTTTAGTCGTAAACCGCTTGTGGTATTTGGCCTGTTACTGTTTGCGATTGGTGGTGCAATTGCGGGTTTATCTGACACGATTTATGGCGTGATTATTGGCCGTGCCATAGCAGGTGCGGGTGCAGTTTCAGCAGTCGTGATGGCACTTTTGGCCGATGTCACACGTGAAGAACAGCGAACTAAAGCCATGGCTGCCATGGGCATGAGTATTGGCTTATCTTTTGTAGTCGCTTTTAGTCTTGGGCCTTGGCTCACCAGCATTGTTGGTATTTCTGGCCTGTTTTTTGTCACGACCATTATGGGTTTGATTGCGATTGCGATGCTATTGCTTGTGCCTAAAGTGACCCGCCATCATCGTAACTATCAGCAAGGCTATATGGCGCAGCTTAAGCAAGTCATTCAAATGGGTGATTTAAACCGTTTACACGTTTCGGTTTTTGCATTGCATTTATTGCTGACAGCTATGTTTATTTATGTGCCTTCACAGCTTATCGAGTTTGCGCATATTCCTCTGGCGAGCCACGGCTTGGTGTATTTGCCACTGTTGGTGATTAGTTTATTTTTTGCATTTCCAAGCATTATCATCGCTGAAAAATATCGCAAAATGCGAGGCATTTTCTTAACGGCAATTACAGGCATTATTGTGGGGTTGCTGCTTCTCATATTTGGTTATCAGTCTAAATATGTCTTGCTCGCAGGCTTAGGTATTTTCTTTATTGCCTTTAATGTAATGGAAGCTTTATTGCCTTCTTGGTTGTCAAAGTCAGCTCCAATCCAGTCAAAAGCTACTGCCATGGGTGTAAATGCCAGTAGCCAGTTCTTAGGTGCTTTTTTTGGTGGCACGCTAGGTGGTCAATTATTGATGTTACATAATACTGCGATTGGATGGAGTGTCTTAGCAGGGATTGCTATAATATGGCTGCTAATTAGTTTTGGTTTAGCTCAGCCGCGGTATTTGTCATCGATTGTGTTGCCATTGCCGCAAGTGCAACAGGTGAATGAGTGGACCACACAGCTATTGGCAATTCGTGGTATTGAAGAAGTTGTGGTGATGCCTGACCAGCAAGTTGCTTATATTAAAGTCGATAAACAGTCTCTTGATGATGCTGCACGACGTGATTTAACGCAGTTGTTTGGTAAAGAGGTAGCCATTTAAGCATAACTCTTATAAAGTAAAACATAGAAATGAATAGGATGAAGACAGCTAATGCGTGGTGTAAATAAGGTTATTTTGGTTGGTACTTTGGGTCGTGATCCTGAAACAAAAACTTTTCCAAATGGGGGCTCGTTAACCCAGTTTTCAATCGCGACAAGTGAAGTTTGGACCGATAAAACGTCAGGTGAACGTAAAGAACAAACAGAATGGCACCGTATTGTTTTGCATAACCGTTTAGGGGAAATTGCTCAGCAGTTTTTACGTAAAGGTTCTAAGGTTTATATCGAAGGTTCATTACGTACGCGTCAGTGGACAGACCAAAATGGTCAGGAACGTTACACTACAGAAATCCGTGGCGACCAGATGCAAATGTTAGATGCTCGTCAACAAGGTGAACAAGGTTTCGCTGGCGGTAATGATTTTAATCAACCACGTTTTAATGCACCTCAACAAGGTGGCGGTTATCAAAATAACAACCAAGGTGGCGGCTACGGTCAAAACAATGGCGGTGGTTATGGTGGCCAAGGTGGTTTCGGTAATGGTGGCAATAGCCCACAAGGTGGCGGTTTCGCTCCTAAAGCACCACAGCAACCAGCGTCTGCACCAGCTGATTTAGATGACGATTTACCGTTCTAGATCATATATAGAAAGAACTTGTTAAGTTGTTTTTGATTTTTTGTTTTTAATTAAATTTAAATCAAAAACTTATGTTTGAAAATAGCTTCTTTTATTTTGTAAATAAGAGAGGCTATTTTTTTAACTGTAGAAAATGTTAAGTTAAAAGAGCATATATTATTTAATTTGTTAAGTTGCTGTGCTAAAAATGATTTATATGAATCTGAAAGTATTATTATAGATTATGAGCAAGGTATTTCTAGAGTACTATATTTTATTTCAGCTTCTCCAAATAGAAAGCTACTAGCGATTATGGAGGTAATATATTGATATATTGATATATTGAAAGTTAAGAAAGTTGTGTTATCATTCAAAGGATTAAATAAAAAATTATTTGAGTTTAAACATGCTTACTGATGAACAGCAAAAAGAAATACTAAATACAATTCAAAAAGCAAGAGAAGAGATTAAGCCCGATAATGTAAGGCTTTCAATTGGGGAGGTTATTTCTATTTATAAAAATAATGAACTAATTCTGAATCCAAATTTTCAACGAGTATTTAGATGGTCTTTAATTCAAAAATCTAGATTAATAGAATCTATTATTTTAGGTATACCTTTACCTCCAATATTTGTGTCTGTTGATATACAATCAATATGGACTGTTATCGATGGTGTACAACGTTTATCTACTATCTTACAATTTACTGATAATTTAGAAGCTGAACTCGCAGATAATAATAATGATGATATAGATGAAGATGATGAGGACGTTGAAGTTGAAACTGATACAGAATTAGAAGAAAGTGAAATAGAAAAGAAGAAAGGATTTAAACTAACAGGTTTAAAAAAACTAGATAATTTAAATGGTTTAAGTTGGGGCGAATTGGGTGTTGATATTCAACGACTAATTAAACGCCATTACTTAGACGTTGTATCAATATCAACGGTTAAGTATGAAGAAACAAAATTTGAAATGTTCCAACGTTTGAATACTGGAGGCAGTTCTCTTTCTGATCAAGAAAAGAGGAATTGTATAATTATTATGAAAAGTGAAAACTTTTATAATAGATTAAAAGAATTCGTTGAAACATCTACATTTAAAGAGTTATTAAAGATTAAAAAAGGAAAAATAGAAACAGATTATCATCTTGAACTACTTTTAAGATATTTAATTGCGAAAGGTAATATTTATGATATGTCTAAGTATCCATATACAACAACGTTGATGAAAGAGTTTATTGATGATGAAACTATTTTGTTAATTAATAGTGAGTTTAATTTAGAAATGGAACTTAATATTTTAGATAAAACATTAAAATTCCTAAAAGAAGAAGTAAATGAAAATATATTTAAAAAGAAAGAAGTTGGGGCGTTTAATTTAAGTAAGTATGAAGCTTTATTGGTTGGAGTGGCAAGCAATATAGATAATATTATTGAAAATAAAAATAAATTTTTAGAAATTTATAAAGAAATAGAGAATCAAGATTGTTTTAAAAATGGATCTAAACGTGGAAGAAAAGCTTTAGAACGCTTCAAAATTTTAAATGACTTTTCTCGAGAGTATTTTAAAAATGTGTAGTAATTTTGAAGAATTCGAAAATGAAATTTATAGGGATTTGAGCTGGAGAAAAGCAGAAATTCAAGACTTCAATACAGAAATAAAATATCCTTCGACTGATCGTTTGATTACGGAACAAGTTGAAAAGGCTGTTAGAAAGTCTTTGATATTACTTATTTATAGTCATTGGGAGGGATTTATAAAAAGGACTGCTAAACAGTATTTAAAATATATTGTAAATAAAGAAATTCCTTCTAAAAGATTAACAGAAAACTTTCATGTTCTTGTTATTAAAGGGCATTTTTTTTCAGCATCAGATCAAATAAAGCAAAGTCAAAAAAATTCTTTATCTATGGAATTGTTTAATAGAATAGTTAAAGATTATGCTGAAAAAATGGAAAATAAATTTTTCTTAAATATTGATATGAATAAAGAGCGAGATTCCTCTATTATTGATACTAATAGTAATTTAAGTTCAAGTATTTATAAGAATATATTTGACTGCCTAGGAATAAAATTTTATCCATGTTTTGAGCTTCCACCACAAAAATCTTTTATCAATAGTGGAAATTTAAATCCTAATATTCTTGTGCAGATCCTAGATAAAACTCTTATCGATTCTCGAAATCATATCGCACACGGGAACAAGAATGATCCTCAAACACTTATAGATTTACACAAGTTTGATGTTTTGAAAGATTTAATTTTTCTGTTAATGGATAATTTTGTAGATACCATCCTAACTTTTGCAGAAAAAGAATATTTTCTTCAAGAGAAAAGTATTGAGGCAGAACAACATATCTTAGATGTTGACTTAAATTTATCAGCAAGTTTAAATCAAAAAATAAGCTCATATATTAGTCAGTTAGAGAGTGCAGAATGTGATGTATAGTTAATCCCAAGGCTTTCAAGATATTCTTTAGATGGAATAGGTATATCTCTAATATCAGAAGCATTAATTTGTGTAAGACCTGAGATTACTGAAAAATAATTATCGATTAATTCAGATTTTAAAAATATCGCTAAACCTAAGATTTCTAATTTACTTATTTTTCTACTGGTATGATAAATATAGTTAAGATGATTTTCTACGGCTAAAAATTCATTAGATTTTTCAGAAAAGTATATGCCTAGAGCAATTCTATGGCGGCTTTCTTTTACACTTATTCTTCTTAAAAATATATAATTTTGATTTTTAATTAACCATTTTTGGTATTCTCCCCTCATTAAAAAGAATTTATTCTTTTTAGAGTTTTTATATTCTAATAAATTAAAATTGTTAGGGCTAATATGATGTGAATTATAAACTATAATCGAATTGGGTTGCCAATCATCAATAATATTTTTATTCCTAAATTGTACAATTTTTCCAGTTGAAACCTTGTATCCTTGTTGATTAAATGTTTCTGTAAAATTTAAAAGCTGAAGATATAGATCCATAGATTTTTTATTTCTAGGGATAGCAATAATATTTTTTCGAGATTGATTTAAAATAATACTTGAAGGATATTTTTGAATATTCAAATTTTCTGATGTCAATTGTTCAATACAATCTGAATTACTAATAGTAATTTCAAGTTGAATACTTGATCTTTTAATTTTAAAAATTACATTTTCTTGTTGAATTTTATCATTTTTAAAGATGGCAATCCTTGAATTAAATAAATGTATGTATTCTATACAGTTGTCATTAATTAATTTATTTCTAAACTCTTCAAAATTTGAACCATTTGTAAAACTGCGAGGTGTAATAAAAATTAATTGTCCATTTTTTTTGAGTTGATTTATTGATTTTAATATAAATGATGCATAAATATTAGGACTCTTTTTTATAAGTCCATTCTTATTTGTTCGGTATTTACTATCTTTAGAAAGCTTGAAGTAGGGTGGATTAATTACCGTAATATCATATTCTTCATTCGTTTCTTTCAATAGAAAATCTTCAATAAAAACTTTGAAGCTAAGATCTATATTTAGTAACTTTTTTAGGTTTTCTAAATTATCTTGTAATTTTTTTGCTGTATCTAAATCAATTTCATAAGCATCTAAATGTATTTTTTTCACGCCCTTACTAACTAAAAAAAGAATTGTACTGATAGATAACATTCCCAGCCCAGCACATGAATCCAATAACTTATAAATATCTCCCTCTACTGAGATCAAGGAAGACATGAAGCTAGCTATCTCTTTAGATGTAAAAAATTGACCAATATTTTTTTTGAACTCATTTGAAGTATTTGATGCATGAATAATTTGTAAGAGTTCTAAGTGCTCTAAAAAATTATTTGCTTCTTCAAAATGTAAATCCATATCAACAACGTATAAGTTTTAAGGGTGAGGAAAGTTAGTATTCTATTTGATAGCTCGTAAAAAGTGTAAAGTTTCATAAGCCCTGACCATAAAATAATTCATAAGCTTCCTATGCAACTTTACAAATATCGATAATTTCCATATAAGTTTATGAAAAAAATAATATTTATATTTCATATGGCCTTCTTCAAAATTACTTTGCCTGATGATATGAAACAAGCTGATATCGCTAATATTTGTCGAGTAGTCCTATGTAAGTGAATGGTACCCCCCTTAAAAATAAAGGTGTACCTCTTTGGGACTAGCTCGCGAAGTACACCGTGGTCTTTGTAGAATATCTCTAAATTTTTTGAGTTATAAAACTTATCATTTAATGATTCCAGTCGAGATATCAATATGAGATAAATTTGAATTTGCTGGATAGAGTTGCTCTGTATTCATATTATTTATTGCGAGATGTTGCTATGTAGATATGTTTTTTTAATTCGCTTAGCAAAAAATCTGAGTTAAAAGAGTACTCATTTTCAGCCTCTTCTTTACCCATAAGAACACATGCACTTTCTTTTGCAATTGTGATAGCTTGTGCATGCCGTATCAAGGCGTAAAAACATTCATAATTTCGTGGATTAATTGACTTAGTGTTATGAAAATAATCCAGATCAATATCAAGTATGTATGGCTCTTCTGTAACAACTTTACCTGTTGTAGTAATTGTCATGCTACTTGCTAGCCCAATCTGATTAAATAAAAAACAATCATCAATAACGTTACTGTTATATGCATGCATACATGAATCTTCATCTGCACTACTAAGACCATCACATTTTATATTAGGTTCAACAATAAACATTTTATCTGTAGGCATAGTATAGGTTTTTATAAAACTTAAATCGTCTTCATAGGGATAGCTAGGTTCAATGAGAGTTTTTAGTTTATCTAATTGCCCACTGTTAAATGCTTCCTTTATGTTACGATCATACTCAGTTTGTTTTTGGCGATATTCTTTGATTAAATTTGACTCGGTAGGTGGTTCAATCATATTACTACTAGGTAATGTTATTGAATAACTTAATATGCCTAATTTAATGGATAAATCTATATGTTCATCGTTGCGAAGATCTTTTAACAATGGTTCCATTTGATCATAATTATATACTTCTGCTAATTCTTTAAGTTTTAATATAAGCAAAGAAATTTTAGACTCAATTTCGTAATGTTTTTGTTCACAATCTCTCGCTTGTTGTATTTGAGTCCCATAATAAAGTCTGAAAGCTTTCATCGTATCAGTATGGTGATCTAATGTTATTAGGTGTGGGGTTGATTGTATTCTCTCTTTAATCATCAACCAAGGTATAACTGCTGTAGCATGATCCTCGAATATATAAACTGGCTTATTATTAATATATTCTAATAAAAAATCTTTTTTGTTATATAAATAGTCCGTCTGCATTTTAATCTCTAAAAAATTCAATTCATAATTATGATAACTTAAATAGCTTGTTGTTAACTTGTGATAAGTCAATCTTAGATATAGAAAAGATATATTTAGATAATTTCATTTGAGCTACTTTTGTAAAGTTAAAAAGACGTAAGATCTCATAAATCAAAAAAAAGCTCTTCTTAAACACTTTTAACTTTACAAAAAATTATTAATTAATTTTAAGTATTTGAATTAAAAAAATATATATAAAAAATATATGGACTTCCGTTCTAATCAAAAGTTTAAAAAAAGGCGAGTTTATCTCGCCTTTTTTATTACTCAATTCCGAGCAAACGTATTAGGGCCGTGCCAGCAGCTGCCAAGCAAATCACCAATAAAAGCGGTACTTTTTTCCAAACCAAAAACAGTGCTAAGCCAACACCGAATATACGTGCGAAACCCGCGAAGTGTTGGCCTTCAAAAAATGTCGTCGTGACCGCAATCGCACACAGTAAAACCGTTGCGCCGTTTGATAGTAAAACTTGGTATTTTTCGGAAAAAGAGAATTTGGCACCCAAGTGAAAACCGGCAAAACGAATACTATAAGTCCCCAGTGCAAGTAGGGCTATACCTAAAATAATAAGTAACTGTTGACTCATTTCTTTCTACCCCATATCAAGCCAAAAAGCGAAATCAGAATCGGAAGTCCTGAGGCCAAAAAAGGTGTAGTAATTAGCGCTAAAGTTGATCCGGCAAATGCAGCTTTTCGGGTAGATTTGTTCTTTAACGCATTAAAAGTAAGTGCAATTAAAATGGCAGGGAAAATGGCATCTAGACCAAATGTTTTCGGGTCTGGAATAGCACTTCCAATAAAATAACCCGCAGTGACACCGAGTGGCCAAGTCAGCATGATGCCTATACCACATAACCAATAAGCGGCTTTTTTTGTCTCGAAATCAGGTTGTGCCATACCAAACAAAACGCTTTCATCATTCATGATATGAGCTCCGAAATATCGAGAGAATTTACCTCGGATTAGTTCATTGACCGCAATCCCAAAAGGCAAGTGCCTTAAATTGACGAGTAGTCCTGCAATCGCAGCCGCAATTGGGCTACCACCTACAGCCAAGAAACCAATAAAAATAAATTCAGCAGTTCCTGCAAGCACAAAGACAGATAGGCAAAGCGGGATCCAGAGTGCTAAGCCATAACTTGCAGCGAGTGAACCTAAAGACATACCAACCACGCTGGTTGCTAGACACACAAAGAAAATCGAGCGAGTAGTGTCTTTACTAAGTTTTTTAATCAGAGAGTATGTAGACATAGCATGATATAACGAACGATTTTCCATTATAATGAATAAGTCTGATTGTTTTGTCAAAACGAACGATCGTTTTTTTTATAGAACGGGTAGAATGAATGTCTCAGCCAATTGAAATTATTGCCAAAGGTTTAACGCGTGAACGCCAAAGAGCAGGTCTTTCATTGGCAGAGGTTGCACGCCGTGCAGGTGTTGCCAAATCTACACTTTCTCAATTAGAGGCAGGGCAAGGTAATCCAAGTATTGAAACCTTGTGGGCACTTTGTGTTGCACTCAATATTCCATTTGCACGTTTAATGGAAGAACCGAGCAATCAAGTGCAAGTCATTCGCTGTGGTGATGGGCCAACGGTGAGTTCGGAGATTGCCAATTACAAAGCAATTTTGTTGGCGACCTGTCCACCCCATGCGCGCCGAGATGTGTATTTATTGATTGTTGAACCGGGTGAAGATCGACTTTCAGAACCACATCCGGTCGGTTCTGTCGAACATATTATTGTAGTGGAAGGGCGAGCTTTGGTGGGTTTAATTGATGAAGCGGTTGAGCTGGGTGTTGGAGATTATATTTGTTATCCAGCCGATCAAAAACATATATTTAGAGCCTTAGAAACAGGCACAAAAGCGTTATTAATTTCTGAACAAAACTAAAGTATTTCAAACTGCTTAAAATAAAAACTAAAAGCCATTTAGCCTCACTTAATACAAAAAGGGCCAATTTTGCGTATAAATTTTGCAATTGGCTCTCTCTTTTATTACAAAAATGGCTCTCGTTTCTTGAGAGCCGAAACGACAAATTAAAGCCATTGGAAGTATGCATACAGAAGCGCCGGATAAGCTCAGTGAATTTTCTGTTTTAGGAGTTGAGCAGAACGGCTAAATTTTTAGGGGATATTTTTTGGCTTCGGAGGATTTCCGAGACTAGCCGATATCCTCCATATATTAAGGAAAATGATATGGCAGCTCATCAAAATGGTTCTGAAGCCAATCACTCCCAAAGTTTAAAACATGGACTTAAATCACGCCACTTAACCATGATCTCGATTGCTGGGGTTATTGGTGGCTCTCTCTTTGTTGGCTCAGGCAGTATTATCTACAACACCGGTCCGGTGGTTTTTCTAACTTATGCTTTAGGTGGTTTACTCGTTTGGTTCATCATGCGTATGTTAGGCGAGATGGCCGTTTTAAATCCCGACAGTGGCTCTTTTTCAACTTATGCGGATCGTGCGATTGGCCGTTGGGCAGGATTTTCAATTGGTTGGTTGTACTGGTGTACACTGGCAATGCTCATGGGCTGGGAAGCTTATGTAGCAGGAAAAATTTTAAATAACTGGTTCCCGTTTATACCGATCTGGGTCTATATGACCGTGGTGATTGGTGCACTGGTTGCTGTTAATTTACAAAACGTCAAGAACTATGGTGAATTCGAGTTCTGGTTTGCACTCATCAAAGTGATCGCGATTGTTGTTTTCCTTGTGATTGGTAGCTTAGCCATCATGCATTTATGGCCTTGGGGTAATCCGGCTGCATCTGGTATTAGTAACTTAACCTCTCAAGGCTTTATGCCAAATGGCGGTTCATCAGTGATTACCGCCTTGCTTGGGGTGATGTTTGCCTATATTGGCGCTGAAATTGTGACTGTAGCAGCAGCAGAGTCGGCAAATCCATCTAAAGAAATTCGTAAAGCTTCGAACTCTGTGGTTTGGCGAATTATTTTATTCTACGTTGGTTCAATGTTTGTTGCGGTATGTTTAATTCCTCACAACAATGAACTTTTGAAAGATTCAACTTGGGGTACTTATAGCGTTACGTTGTCTGCTCTTGGTATTCCGGGCGCGCGCCATATTGTAAATTTTGTAGTGTTAACGTCGGTATGTAGTTGTTTTAACTCGGCGCTTTACACATGTTCACGAATGTTATTCTCACTATCTAAACGTGGTGATGCACCGAAAAGTTTTGGTTCTGTAAACAGTAAAAGTAGTCCGTTGGTGGGCGTGATTGTGTCATGCTTCTTCTCTGTAATTGCCGTGATTTTAACTGCAACCAAGAGTATGGATGTGTATGACTTTTTCATGCTAACAACAGGCGCGGCAACACTATATGTGTACTTAACCATTGCTTATTCTCAGCTTCGTATGCGTAAAAAGTTAGAAGCTGAAGGCGTGAAAATTGACTTTAAAATGTGGATGTTCCCTTACTTAACTTACCTGGTGATCTTTGCAATTATTGGTGCAATTCTCACCATGCTGATTGAAGGTACTTATTTTAAAGAAGTGATTTACACTACAGCGCTGTTCGGCATTATTGTGTTCTTCGGATTGTTGTCTGAAAAACTGGGATGGGGTAAAGAGCGTCGCGCAACCCATTTAACTCATAGCCATGAAGAAAAATTAGTTTAGAATTTTTAAACCAAAAGAGCCTCACAATGAGGCTCTTTTTTTATTTACTCAGATAAAAAGATCAATTCAGCGTAGGTACGCCTGCTTCACGTAAGCATTGGAGCAAGACACCAAAAGCCATCACCATGTCTTTTTCATTTACACAGGCAAAGCCCATCAGCAGTCCACGTTCGGCATGTGCATGCGACTGCATGTAGTACTGAGACAGTGGACGAACTTTAACACCACGTTCAAGCGCTGTGGCTGCAATCGCGACATCATCGCAAGCGTTCGGCAGTTTTAAAACCAGATGTAACCCTGCCGCTTCGTCATATTCATGAATAAATTCGGGGCCAAGGTAGCGTTGAATTAAACTCACCAAGTAGTCACGGCGTTTACCATAGAGCAGGCGCATACGGCGAATATGCGCTTCATAATGACCTTCACGAATAAATTCAGCGAGAGCCTTTTGCTCAAGCAAGTGCCCACCACGGTAAAGCTCGGCTGCGACAATACGTAACGGTGAAAATAGCGGCTTAGGGACGACCAAATATCCAATTCTTAAAGATGGATAAATGGTTTTACTAAACGTGCCCATATATAAAACAGGTGCGTTATTTTCTAAGCCTTGCAAAGATGGATAAGGCTGACCCGAGAAACGGAACTCACTGTCATAGTCATCTTCTACAATCCAGCTATTGTGCTGACGTGCGATTTGAATCAATTGTCTGCGTCGATCAAGGCTTAAATGTGAGCCAAGCGGATATTGGTGTGAAGGGGTGACAAAAATGAGTTTAGGCGGCTTTGCCGGATTTTCTTCAGGAATAATACCTTCAGCATCGACAGGCATGGGCTGAATATCGAGGCCATTAATTCGTAATGTATTACGCATTCCCCAATAAGCGGGATCTTCAATCCAGACTTTATCTCCCATATCACTCAGTGCACGTGAGACTAAATCAATCGCTTGATGAATGCCTTCGGTAATAATAATCTGGTCTGCATCGCACTGAACTGAACGTGCAACACGTAAGTAATCTGCCAACGCACTTCGAAGCTCTATACAGCCACCAGCGTTGCTATAAATCAGGCGGTTAATGTCCGGTTCGCGACTTAAGCGTGCTTGAATACGGCTAAAAATATGATGGGGAAACTCGGTAACATCGGGTGCTCCCGGAACAAAAGCACCCCATTGATGTGGCGAGGCCGCAGCATAGCCTAATAAGTTTGAACCACGCTGCGAGAGGGCATAAGAACTTTGAACACTTGGACTAGAAACTACTTTTTTCTTGTTTTGTGTATTTAAAAAACTCTCTGGTAACTTTTCGGCAACCCAAGTGCCATGTCCTGTCCGTGCTTCTAAGTAGCCTTCAGCCTGTAGTTGTTCGTAGGCGCTCAGCACCGTATTTCTTGAAACATGAATTTCACTGGCTAAGTCGCGTGATGCAGGTAGACGAGTCTTCGGCTGGATGACTCCATCAATAATGGCACCACGCAGGCAACGGAAAAGGCGTTGATGTAGTTTCCCTTCAGTGTCCTGTTGGAGTCGTTGCAGCAAATGATCTCCAAGTAAACTACGCAATTGGCTCTCTCCTACAGTTAAAAAGTGGCTCTCGTCAGTTGGCGTCAGACGAGCGAAATTACATGCATAGGCAGTCGTTGTAAAGCACCCTGAAAATTAAGCACAGGATGCAAGAAACCAAAGCTGCAACTGATGATGAAAATATGAGGGAATCAAATGGATAATCAACATTCTGCACTTAACGCACGTAAACAGCAAGCAACTCCACGTGGTGTAGGCGTGATGTGTCAGTGGTATGCGGAAAAAGCTGAAAATGCCACGCTTTGGGACAAGGAAGGCAACCAATTTATCGATTTTGCTGGTGGTATCGCGGTTTTAAATACAGGCCATCGCCACCCTAAAGTCATTGCAGCGGTGACTGAACAACTCACTAAATTTACGCATACTGCTTATCAAGTTACACCTTATGAAAGCTATGTGGCTTTAGCTGAACGTATTAATGAACGCGCGCCAATTGCTGGTCCTGCGAAGGCAGCTTTTTTCACAACAGGTGCAGAAGCAGTTGAAAATGCGGTGAAGATTGCCCGCTCTTACACAGGTCGTCATGGCATTATCACGTTTGGTAACGGTTTCCACGGCCGTTCATTTATGACTATGGCAATGACAGGTAAAACTGCGCCTTACAAACGTGATTTTGGTGTTATGCCAGCGGGTGTGTTCCACGCACGTTACCCTGTGCCTGCTAAAGGTATTTCAGTAGATGCGGCAATTGAAAGCGTTGAAAATATTTTCAGTGAAGATATTGCACCACATGATGTTGCAGCAATTGTACTTGAGCCAGTACAAGGTGAAGGCGGTTTCAATGTTGTGCCAGCCGAGTTCTTAAAACGTTTACGCGCAATTTGTGACAAGCACGGTATTTTACTTGTTGCTGATGAAGTGCAATCTGGTTTTGCCCGTACTGGTAAATTGTTTGCGATGAACCATTATGAAACTAAAGCAGATCTCATCACGATGGCGAAAAGCTTGGGCGGTGGTTTCCCTATTTCGGGTGTTGTGGGCCGTGCAGAAGTCATGGATGCGCCAAACCCGGGTGGTCTAGGCGGTACTTATGCAGGTAGCCCAATTGCAGTTGCAGCTGCGCATGCTGTGATTGACGCGATTGAAGAAGAAAACCTATGCGACCGTGCAAATGAATTAGGCGCTGAGTTAGTTGCTACGCTTAAAGATATTCAGCAAGCAACAGGCGACGTCGTAACTGATATTCGTGCATTAGGTTCAATGGTTGCAGTAGAACTTGAAACTGCTGAACAAGCAAAAGTTGTACAAAACTATGCAATGGAAAACGGGTTGTTACTTCTTACTTGTGGTAAATACGGTAATGTAATTCGTTTCTTATATCCATTAACCATTCCTGCTGAGCAATTCCGCCAAGGTCTTGATATCTTGAAACAAGGTTTTGCAATACTAAAAGCAGGTAGTGCAAAAGCAATGGAGCAATCTGCATGATTCAAAATAATTTGCAGTATTTATTAAAACATCCTGATATTTCATTAGAAGCACCTGCATCAAATGACTATATCGAGGTGAATGATGCTGCTACAGGTGAAACTTTGGCATGGGTAAAAACCTATGACCGTGCAGGGGTTGAAGCCGCAATTAACCGTTCAGCAAAAGCGCAGGCTGCTTGGAAAAAGCAAACTGCTTTGGCTCGTGCTGATGTGCTATTGGCATGGTACAACCTCATGCTTGAGCACAAAGAAAATCTGGCACAGATTTTAACGGCTGAGCAAGGTAAACCATTGGCAGAAGCACGTGGTGAAATTGGTTATGCAGCTTCATTTATTCGCTGGTTTGCCGAGCAAGCACGTCGTATTGATGGTGAAGTGTTAACACCTACTCAACCAAATCAACGTCTGCTCGTAATTAAACAAGCGATTGGTGTTACTGCCGCGATTACACCATGGAACTTCCCGGCTGCCATGATTACGCGTAAAGCAGGTCCAGCGATTGCTGCAGGTTGTTCTATGTTGGTTAAACCAGCAGAACAAACGCCGTTAACCGCTTATGCACTTGAAGTATTGGCTTTACAGGCAGGCTTACCAGCCGATGTTTTAATTAACATTAGTGGTGATGCGGTTGAAGTGGGTAAAACCCTATGCGAAAGCGATATTGTTCGTAAGTTAAGCTTTACAGGTTCAACACAAGTTGGCCGTATTTTGATGCAACAATGTGCGCCAACCATTAAGAAACTTTCGCTTGAACTCGGTGGTAATGCACCAGTTGTAGTATTTGACGATGCTAATCTTGAACAAGCAGTTCAGGGCATTATGGCAAGTAAATATCGCAACAGTGGTCAAACCTGTGTATGTGCTAACCGTATTTATGTTCAAGACGGTATTTATGATGCGTTAGCAGAGCGTTTGGTTGAAGCCGTGTCTAAGCTGAAAGTTGGCGATGGCCGTCAAGAAGGTTCAACTCAAGGCCCTTTAATTGATGAAGATGCGATTGCAAAAGTTCAGTCTCATATTGCAGATGCAACTGAGAAAGGTGCAACAGTTCGTATTGGTGGTCAACGCTCGACACTTGGCGGTACATTCTTTGAACCGACTGTGTTAACTGGCGTAACACAAGACATGAAAGTGTCTAAAGAAGAAACTTTTGGTCCGCTTGCACCACTGTTCCGCTTTAAAACTGAAGATGAAGCAGTGGCAATGGCAAACGATACCGAGTTCGGTTTAGCTGCTTATTTATTTACTCAAAGCACAGCTCGTCAATGGCGCGTGGGTGAGGCACTTGAGTACGGTATGGTCGGCATTAACACGGGCGCGATTTCAAACGAAGTTGCTCCGTTTGGTGGCGTAAAACAGTCAGGTCTAGGCCGTGAAGGTTCAAAATTCGGCATCGAAGAATATGTCGAAATGAAATATCTCTGCGTAGACTTATCTGAGTAAGGAACAAAACAAGTTCGTTTTGTTCTGAACGAAAACATGCAGCTATGCTGTATGTGATGTTTCACAAAAAACCGGTCATGCCCATTCATGACCGGTTTTTTTATTTAAGTCGGCAAATACCCTTCATGGCTTTCAGGTAAACGCCTGAGTTCTTCAATTAGCGTTTCAATGAGTTTTTCGACCACAAGGCGTTGGCCTTTTCGGGACACATAAACCAGTTGTAGCATGCCAATATTCGACTTCCAGTCAGGAAGAATATGAACCAGTGTGCCTTTACGAATTTCCGATTCAACGGTTAAAAAGGGCAGGTCAGCAATACCTAAACCATCCATCACAGAATAATAAACACCAGCCAAATCATTACTTTTGATTCGTGGTTGATAAAGTACATCAACCGATTCACCATTTCGAATATTGCATAAATGCCAAATATAATTTTGCTTTTGAGTGCCTAAACTAATACTTGGAAAGTCTTGTAATTCAGAATAATGTTCAATAGTTCGGCCTTGCAGTAATTCAGGCGAAGCCACTAGACAGTGATCGGTTTTAATCACATCACGAACAATTAAATTCGAATCTTCATTCGGTTCGAAATTGGTCCGAATCGCGAGGTCGATGTCATCATGCAAGATATCAACTCGGCGGCTGGTTAGCTCAAGCGATATTTCAACTTTAGGGTAGGTTTTTAGAAACTGATTTAAAATTTTTCTAATTTGAAAATGCATCATTAAAGGTGGGCAGCTGACTTTTACTAGTCCTTGAGGCTCACTTTTTTGTTTTAACAAAACGTTTTCTGCGCATTCAACTTGGGCAATAACTTTGCAGCATTCTTCGTAGAACTCTTGGCCTAAATCGGTCACTTTAAAATGGCGGGTTGTTCTTTGAATCAGGCTGACATTAAATTTATTTTCAAGGTCAATAATGCGTCGGCTGAGTTTGGACTTACTAATATTTTCAGCTTCACTGGCCGCACTAAAGCCGCCGTGTTTTACGACTAAATAGAAATAATAAAAATCATCAAAAGAGCTTATCAATGTCAGATCAATCCATTTAAATTTAAGATTAGAGCGCTTAAGCACTCTAATCTTAGCAATTCAGCTTATTTTTGCGATGTATTAAAGCTATAGCTTGTCATTAGGTTGCGGTAATCAGGAATATGATTTGAGAAGAGAGCACCTAAGCCTTCTACATCATTACGCCAGTCACGGTGTAACTCACATGCCATACCAAACCAAGTCATTAGCTGAGCACCTGCTTTTGACATACGGTCCCAAGCAGCATCACGGGTTAATTCATTGAAAGTACCAGAAGCATCAGTAATCACAAACACTTCGAAGCCTTCTGCGAGTGCAGATAGTGCAGGGAATGCGACACAAACTTCGGTCACCACACCTGCAATAATTAGCTGTTTTTTACCTGTCGCTTTAACTGCTTTTACGAAGTCTTCATTATCCCATGCATTAATTTGACCAGGACGTGGAATAAATGGTGCATCTGGAAAAAGTTCTTTTAGTTCTGGAACTAAAGGACCGTTTGGACCATTTTCAAAACTGGTCGTTAAAATCGTCGGTAAGTTAAAATATTTTGCTGCATCTGCAAGCGCTAATACATTATTTTTAAATTTATCAGGGTCGATATCTCGAACTAAAGAAAGTAAACCTGCTTGGTGGTCAACTAAAAGAACCGCAGCATTATCCTTGTCTAAACGTACGTAATCTTGAGCCATTTTTATATCCTCATGTTATCAAAATAAATAATCAAAATTATTAAGTAGGTCATTTGTGCCTAAAATTATGCTAGTTGAGTTTATTGTCGTGATTAAGTCTAAAAAATAGGATTAAGAATTTTAAAAATAGGACGATCTTTTAAAGAATACCGCAAACTTTATGATTGTCTCATATATGAAATAATGTGTTGCTAATCCTGATCTATAAACTGCAATTATTGAGGCGTAAAATTACTCTCAGTTCAAGAAAATCCTACATATATAGGAGAGATCAGATGAAGAAATTTCTTGGTGCATATCAAAATAACCACATGCATTGGGTTGGTGATGGTTTCCCTGTATATAACCTGTTCTCTTATGACCGTTTAGGCCAAACCCTAAGCCCATTTTTGTTACTGGATTATGCAGCGCCTTATAACTTCTCACCAACCACCGAACAACAAGGTGTAGGGTCACATCCTCACCGTGGCTTCGAAACTGTGACGATTGCCTACCAAGGTGAAGTGACACATAAAGACTCAAGTGGTGGTGGCGGAACCATTAAAACCGGTGACGTGCAATGGATGACTGCGGGTGCAGGAGTGTTACACGAAGAGTTCCATTCTCCTGAATTTGCAGAGCATGGCGGCTTGTTTGAAATGGTGCAATTGTGGGTAAATTTACCTTCACATTCAAAAATGACCCCTGGAAAATATCAAGCGATTGAAGCCAAAGATATTCCAGACATTGCGCTAGACGAGCACGGTAGCCATTTGCGTGTGATTGCAGGTGAATATGCAGATGCAAAAGGTGCAGCAACGACGTTTAGTCCATTAAACGTATGGGATGGTAAATTGGTCAAAGGCCAAAAACATACCCTTTATGTGCCTGAAGGGCATACCACCCTTGTGGTGATATTAGAGGGTGCGGTTGTCATTAATGATACAAACCGTCTTGAAGGTAAAACCGTTGCGATTTTATCTCGTGAGGGAGTTGAGTTTAGCTTAAATGCTGAAGAAGACACTAAATTCCTAGTGTTGACTGGTCAACCACTCAATGAGCCAATTGAAGGCTATGGACCATTTGTCATGAATACCAAAGCCGAGATTATGGAAGCGATTGATGATTTTAATCGTGGAAAATTCGGTTCAATCATGCAAGAAGCATAAATTGCTAAGCTGTTCTTAAAAATCTTTAAAAGCAAAGTAATAAAAAGCCCGCTATCAAGTGTGAATAGCGGGCTTTTTCGCTGTAAAGTTTCTATTTTTATGATGGATATCATTATTGTTTCGGCATTGTTTTGTGTGATTTAGTTCTCATTATTATGATGCCATGATATCGCAAAAAGGATTGCTTGTAAAACGAATGATATAAATATAGTTAAATTATCTCATTTTATTTAAAAGAATTTTTTTAAATTTTTAAAAAATATAGGTTTTTATACACTCATCTTCTTTTGTAAAATTTTATGAACGACAGCTTCACTAATTCGTTTAAATTCTTCTATATAAATTGATGCAAAAAATAAAAATCTGGTAGTTTTTAATACGGTGTTTTTTTAGGGTATGAGTGATAATCAAAAAAATTCTCGAAAAATGGGACATCATTTTGGATATCGCAATTATTGGCAGTGGAATGGCAGGACTTGCAGCAGCAAGAATCCTGAAAGATGCAGGACATACAATCACGATATTTGAAGCACTTCCTGGCCGGGGAATGGACAGTCATAGCATTGAGTTCGATGGTGGGATTATTGATGCACCATTGCGTGTTATGAACCCGCATCTATGGAAAAACACACTCAGCCTTGCTGCACACCTAGGTATTAAAACTTTTCCAGTACGTACCTACATGTCTTGTAGCTGGTTATTCGAAGATCGTACGGAAACATGGCTAACCACATCTCGTAGTCGTATTGGTAATTTCCCGATTATCAATAACCGTAAAGGCATTCAGCAATATGGCTGGCGTCTTGTTAAAGGGATGTTGCAACTAAAAACCGCGATTCACCAGTTCTTTAAATCTAAAAATCAAGATATTACTCTCGCTGAATTTATTAATCAGAACGATATTGAAGAAGTATTCTGGCATGGTGTAGTGATGCCGGTGCTTTATACGATTTGTACATGTAACCCAAAAACAATTGGTGACTGGCCTGCGAAAAACCTTCTTGAGTTTTTGCGTCATTTAACCGATGGCGACATGCTCTTGCGTATGAAAGGTGGTACACCTGCGTTTGTAGACAGCTTAATTAAAGGCATTGATATCCATAGCGGTTCGGCAATTAAAAAAGTTGAGCTACAAGGTGAAAAGGTTCTGGTCGAAAATGAGAAAGGTGACCAAGGTACATTTGACCGCGTTATTGTGGCGACACCAACTTCAAAACTTGAAGAGTTCTTAAATCCTGAACAGTTTGCAAAAGATATGAATCTGCTTAAACAGTTCCGCTTTGAACAAGGTGATTTGGTTATTCATACAGACGCAACAGTGATGCCGCCACGCCGTAAAGACTGGTCAGTGCTGAGCTATATGATGGACCGTAAGTTTACTCGTCAGCAGTTTACGGTTTGGATGAACGCGGTAGAGCCATCGCTTGTGGGTAAAAATCCTGTATTCCAGACTTGGCGTCCAGTGACTGATATTGACCCTAAAAAAATCATTTCAAAAGTGACCTTAACGCGTGCAGTTGTAGACTCACAAACCATTGCTTTAAACAAAGAGCTACAGCAACGTCACTTAGAACCAAACCGTAAAGTATTCTACTGTGGTTCATGGTCATGTGATGGTTTGCCAATTTTAGAATCAGCCGTGACTTCAGCAATGCATATTGCTGAAATCTTAGGTGCACCTTTACCATTTGTAGGATTAAAGCCTAAGGTTGAAGTTGCCCCAGAACTCGGTTACTAAAATTGTGAAAGCAAAAGTTCGAGCAGCTCTTTCTCGACTCGTTCCCCATAAATATGCAATTGATGCATCAAGTTTGGGGGATAGTGAAGAGCTTGCTTGGACAAATTTGGGTTTTTGGCAAAATACCCAAAGCTACCGTGAAGCTTGTCGCCAATTGGCTGACCATTTGGCACAAGCTGTCAATTTAAATTCAAAAGATCATTTACTTGATTTAGGCTGTGGGCAGGGCGCAAGTTTGCTGCACTGGTTACAGTACTATCACCCCAAAAGCCTCAGTGCAGTTGAACTACAAGCCTCGTGTGTTAATAAAATTCAAAAACTTATTCCTGAAATAAGTCAGGTTTTCTGCGGTTCATTTTTAAATTTAAAACAATTTGAATTTAAACAATGCTTCGATGTCATTTTATGTATCGATGCAGCTTATCACAGTCATTTAAATTCATTTCTGGATACGGTTACTCCAGTTTTAAATTCAAAAGGACGATTAGGTTTTCATTACTTAATGCGTGCCGACTCATGTCAAAACATGACGGCCTTTCAAGAACAAAAGCACCGTTATTTACTTAAGGCAGCCGATGTCACTTGGGAGGCTGTGCCAACCGAAGACATACTGAAAACTACCTTGGAACAACAAGGTTTTACAGATATTAAAATCGAAGATTTGTCAGAACAGGTATTATTAGGTTTTTCACAATATATTCGAAATCAACAAGGACAAAGCCATAGTCGAGGGTTGGCAAAGTTTAAAATTCAAATGACTGCAAAGTTGTGCCAACAACTCTATCAATATGGATATGTCCGTTATATTCAAATAACAGCAATAAAAAAATAGGATGTGCCATGTCAGTTAAATATCAAGGATCATGTTTATGTGGAGCTGTAAGCTATCAAAGCGATGCAGAGCCACGTTATAGTTTTAATTGCCATTGTCGAGATTGCCAAAAAGCCACAGGTTCGGCCTATGCGCCCATCGCTTTTTTTCATCAATCTGAATTGAAAATAACTGGCGAACTTAAATATTTTGAGACCGTCGGTTCTTCTGGCCGTCCTATTAAAAGAGCTTTTTGCCCGACTTGTGGTTCTCAGCTTTTTGGTTTACCTGAACTTGTTCCTGAAATGATCTCGATACGCGCAGGTACTTTGGATGACCCAAGTGTCTATCACCCTAAAGCGGAGGTTTTTGTGAGTCAGGCCTATGCTTGGGACATGTTGAACCCAAACCTTAAACATTTTGAAAAAATGATAGAGAAGAAGAAAGAAGGGTAGTTGTTCTGACAAGCTCGTACGCTTTTTCCTACATTCATTCAGGAAATTGACGTCTTTCTATGACCTAGTGAATTGCCTATGATGAACTCATCAGGAACAGGAAGTTCCAAAACGTAAAACAACAATAATAAGTTTAGGCATCAGGACGTGAGGTATTACAGGATGTATACCTAGTAACGAAATACGAAAAAAGCCCAACAGGAAGTTGGGCTTTTTTCATTTCTTATTAACGAATCTCTTTTTCGTCTAAGGCAACATAGCTAAAAGCTATATTTCAAAACCTACAAACAACAAAAAACCCCATAAATCAAATATTCATGAGGTTTAATGATGGTGCCGGCACACGGATTCGAACTGTGGACCTACTGATTACAAGTCAGTTGCTCTACCAACTGAGCT
>NZ_JEYB01000040.1:0-36755 GCF_000582255.1 Acinetobacter sp. 1566109
AGGATAAATGAAAATTAAGTACTTACACAAAATTTAGAACAGTCCCCCAAAGTTCAAAAAACTAGGTTACGGCGCGATTATTAATGTAGCTTCTGCTGCATCGTACACGGCTGCTCCAGAAATGACTGCTTATAACGTAACGAAAGCGGGTGTTCGTGCGCTGTCTGAAACGCTTTCGGCCGAACTTCGTAAATTTAACATTAAAGTCAATGTGCTCTGCCCGACTTTGGTGCCCACCAATATCATTAAAAATGGTCGGATTCCGGGCCGTTATTCCAAGCTTGCAGACCATGCACTCATGAACTATGCACTCACCACAAGTGATGATGTCGCCAAACTCACACTTAACCGTCTTGATCAGGATGAGCTTTATACCATTCCTCAAATCGACGCGAAGTTGTTCTGGCTCATGAAACGTGCATCCCCAAGCTTGTATACCAAGTTCCTTGGCACATCGTACAAATTATTTAAATAAGAAATTTATAGGTAGTACCCATATGACTGCGCAAATGAAAACAAATGCATCAGCAAAAAAAGCTGTCAATTCGCCTAACCATATTTACGATACCTTTATTGTCGGTGCCGGAATTTCCGGTATTGCCGCAGCAATTCGCCTCGACCAAGTGGGCTATACCAACTACAAAATTATTGAAAAAGCAGCACGTGTAGGTGGTACTTGGCGTGAAAACACGTATCCGGGCTGTGGCTGCGATGTACCTTCAGCTCTGTATTCTTACTCGTTTGCCCCAAGTGCAAAATGGAGTCACTTATTTGCACGCCAACCGGAAATTTTAAGTTACTTAGAAGATGTAAGTAACGAATTTAATATCACGTCTAAAATTGAGTTTAACAACGAACTGCTCAATGCTGCTTGGGACGAAACACGCCATTTATGGGTACTTGATACAACTAGTGGTCAATATCTATCGCGAACTGTTATTTTTGCAACAGGCCCAATTACCGAAGCACAAATTCCACGTCTTGAAGGTTTAGATACCTTTACGGGTGAAATGTTCCATTCAGCGAAATGGAACCATGACTATGACTTAACTGGAAAACGCATTGCTGTAATTGGTACAGGTGCATCTGCCATTCAGTTTGTGCCACAAATTCAGCCTAAAGCAAAAGAGCTATTTGTGTTCCAACGTACAGCACCTTGGGTGCTGCCAAAACCGGATACAGACTTGGGCGAGTTGAGTAAATCCGTCATTGCCAAATATCCAGCGATTCAGGCAAGCTGGCGTAAAAGTGTAGCGCTAACCCTCAATGCAATTAACTTTGGTTTACGTAACCCACTTGCGCTAAAACCAGTAAATGTACTCGGCAAGCAATTACTTAAACTTCAAATTGCAGATCCTGAATTACGTAAAAATGTAACGCCTAACTTTGATATTGGCTGTAAACGTATTTTGTTTGCTAACAATTACTACCCTGCACTACAAGCACCGAATACCACGCTTATTCCACATGGTTTAGTGAAGGTTGAAGGAAATACGGTGATTGCTGCCAATGGTGAACGCCACGAAGTTGATGTGATTATTTGGGGCACCGGGTTTGAAGTATCTCCCCCGCCAATCGGTAAACGTGTGTTTAATGAAAAAGGACAACGTTTAAATGATTTATGGAAAAACACTTCACCAGAAGCTTACTTAGGAACTAATATTGAAAATGTACCAAATGCATTCTTAGTTTTGGGACCAAACGTACTGGTTTATGACTCGTTTATTGGCTTGGCAGAAGCACAGCTCGACTATATTGTAGATGGCTTGCTAAAAATTAAAAACAAAGGGATTAGCAAACTAAACGTTAAGTCTGATGTGATTAAAAAGCACAACGACTTGGTACAAAAGCATCTGCAAACCACTGTATTTAATAGTGGTGGCTGTAAGAGTTATTACCTTGATGCCAACGGTCGCAACTTTGCAGCATGGCCGTGGTCATTGAAAAAGCTTAAACAACGTTTGAAAAAACTAGATTTGAAAGATTATGACGTCATATATCAAACGTCAAAAACACATTAATTTGTAAATTTGACCAAATCAGTTGTAAGGAATGGGCAGTGTATTTTAGATTTTCATGAAATACACTGCCTTTTTCATTATATCTTCAAGAAATAAAAGAACAGGTTAAAGATGAAAGAAGGTCAATCAAGCCGTACTGCTGAAGCCGCCGCTGCCTTACGCGCAAATCACTTTAAAAATACGACAAACCCTGTATTTTCAGATCCCTATGCTTTTGAAATGACCAGTAAGGGTTGGAAAAAGCTTTTATCTACTCCGCTCATTGTTAAATTAATGAATTCTCCCCTTTTAAACCGCACCTTAGGTTTATTGAGTGGGCAGGTTGTGGGCCGATCACGTTATGCTGAAGACTTACTTAATCAGGCTGTTCAACACAATGTTGAACAATATGTTTTGGTTGGGGCGGGTTTAGACTCTTTTGTATTACGTGAGTCACAACATTACCCAACTTTAAAAATTTTTGAAGTGGACCATCCTGATACTCAAACTGCGAAACAATCCAAACTCAAAAAACTAGGAAATATTCCTACTACTGTTGAATTTGTTGCTATTAACTTTGAAAAAGAATCTATCTCTGAGGCGCTTGCCCGAAGTCGATATCTGCAACAGATACCTGCTTTTTTTTCTTGGTTGGGTACCACTCATTATTTAAAACCAGAAACTACACTGCAAACTTTAAAAAGTATTGCTGAATTTGCTGCAAACGGTAGCGAAGTAGTACTCGACTATTCAACCGATTTTCAGGAGCTAAACGGCATTGAGCGACTTGGAAGTATGGGTGTTGCACAGTTTACCCATTTACTGAAAGAACCTTTATTAGGCCAATTTAAACCTTCAGATTTACACAAAGCTGTAGAAAACATGGGCTTTGAAGTGGTCGAAGACCTATCAGGTGAAGCTATTACTGAACGTTATTTTTATAAGCGTGCCGATAATATACGCCATACATCAGCGACGCGCTTATTGCATTTGCGTTTGAAAAAATAAAGATACTTGGATTATTGGTTATTTAATCGCATGGCATGAGGTGTTTTCCCATGCCATCTTTTATAAGCATGAATAAAGCTGGCAGGCTCTGCATAACCTAACCATTCGGCAATTTGCTCAACCGAAGCTTTTGGTAACGCCAAATATTGCTCTGCTAGAACTTGCCTGACCTCTTCACGAATTTGGATAAAAGTCATTCCTTCAGCTGACAAGTGACGGCGCAGGGTTCTTGTATTTAAATGCAGTCGATCAGCCACTATATCCATAGATGGCATTTCCCCACGCGTACTCATTAGCTGTTGTTGCACTAAGTTTGTAAATTTATTTTTGTGATTGGCGTTTTTCTAATATTTGACGACATTGTTCTTCGGCTGTATGTAAAACTAAATCATTTGCCATAAGTAGCTTCTGGTCTACTTTTTGCGGATCAAGAATCACAAAACTTTTGGCTGCGCCAAATTCCGGCATAACCCCAAATAAATTCCGATAAGGCTCTGCATCGCCTTTAGGTTGAAAAGAAAAAGTCAAATATTGGCAAAAATTATCCTGCACCAAATCTCGCTGTACCGTAATGAGTGCAGCCGCATCGCGTTCAATAATGAATTGACGCACTGAAGATGGAATATCTTGCTCATCAATTTCGATACAGATTCCTTGTGGTGTATCCGATACCTCAAAGCGAGTAAAAGCAAAAGTTAAAGTGAAATAGGTTAAAGCCAAATCTAGTGCTTCACGAATGCTAGCGCTACTCATCAGAGCCATGCCTAATGGCCCAAATGTGGTGAAATGATAGCGTGTGCCTACTTCTAAGCCTAATGTTGGTCTGTCTCCTAGTTGCTCAACCAAATTATGAATTAACTGTAATTCCTGATGGCCTGTCACCACCATATTAGGATCAAGTAATTGTTGTTGGCTAAGTCCAGTCCCTTTTAAAATCGTCTGATAAGAAATGCCTGATTCCATCGCGAAATCAGCCATTAACCGAACACTATGTACACTGCGTTCAAATGCTCATGCATACTTCACTGTATCGCTCAGAATGTCCTCGAATCACAATATTTTGTCCTCATCCATCCTCTAAATCAAGTTAATAAACGTCTATTCTGCATACAGGAAATTGCGATTTTTTCGCTCACTGTTTTTAAGGATTTTAGAGCAGCCTATGTTTAATTCGTCGTCTAATTCAAATAAAAATGTACGCATCGCCATTATTGGCACTGGCTTTGGTGGTCTAGGACTTGCCATTCGTCTCAAACAAGCAGGTTTTGAACAATTTACTCTATTTGAAAAAGCTGCCGATGTAGGTGGTGTCTGGCGTGACAATACTTATCCGGGCGCTGCATGTGATGTGCCGTCACATCTTTATTCTTTTTCTTTTGAACAGGAACTTGGTTGGAAAAATCGCTACGGAACATCTCAAGAGATTTATCAATATTTACGTCACTGTGCCGATAAATATGATCTTCGTCCGCACATCAAATTTAATACTGAAATAGCCAGCGCTGAATTTGATGCTTTGCAAGGCGTATGGCATATCCAAAGTACGGCTGGTGAACAGTTTGAAGCTGAGTTTTTGGTGGGTGCAGTAGGCCAGCTCAACCGCCCTGCCTATCCAAAACTTAAAGGTATTGAAAACTTCAAAGGTAAGGCATTTCACTCAGCACGCTGGGACCATGACTATGACTTAACTGGCAAACGTGTTGCAGTCATTGGTACAGGCGCAAGTGCGATTCAGTTTGTACCAGAAATTGCAAAACAAGTGGCTCACCTAGACGTTTATCAACGCTCGGCACCGTACGTCATTCCTAAACCAGATCGGGTTTATCAACCTTTAGAGAAAAAAGCTTTCCGTAAACTGCCAATTTTGCAGAGTCTAGACCGTGCCTTGCAATATGGTCATCATGAAATTCGCCTACTTGCTTTTACAACTTCACTCAATGAAATGCCTTTGGTGGAATATTTATTTCAGCGCCACATTCGAAAAGTTGTTAAAGATGGAAAGTTACGTCACCGCTTAATGCCAGATTATCCAATTGGTTGTAAACGTATTTTAATTTCTAACCACTGGTATGAAACACTGACTCAACCTCATGTTGATGTGATTGATACAGGCATTCAAGAAATTACCGAACATGGCATTTTAGACACGGAAGGAAATCTACGTGAAGTTGATGCCATTATTTACGGTACAGGTTTTACGGCGACTGAATTTATGGCGCCAATGCAAATTACTGGACTTGATGGTCGTACCTTAAAAGACACATGGAAAGATGGTGCTGAGGCTTATTTAGGCCTAACAGTAAACGGATTCCCTAACTTCTTTATGTTGTATGGGCCAAATACCAACCTTGGGCACAACTCAATTGTGTATATGATTGAAAGTCAGGTGAATTATATTTTAGATGCACTGCGCACTACTTTGAAAAATAACCTGCTGTTCACCAACATTCGTGCCGAAATTCAACACGAGTTTAATCAAGATATTCAAGAGAAAATGAAAAAACGGTGTGGGCGCAAGGCTGTACCAGTTGGTACCAAACTGCTGATGGTAAAAATACCAATAACTGGCCTGGTTTCACTCTTGAATATCGTCAACGCACTCGTCGCTTTGACATTGAAAACTACACTCAGGTGTCGGCTATTTCTTAAATAAGCTTCGCCATAGGAAATGAGAAAAATAAACGGAGAATTTTATGAAGTCTTTTAAAAATAAAGTCGCAGCTGTGACAGGTGCGGGTTCAGGTATTGGACAAGCAATTGCCATAGCACTCGCTAAACAAGGCTGTCACCTAGCACTTTCTGATATTAGTGAAGCTGGGTTAGCCAAAACAGTCGAACTGTTAGCCCCCTATTCTGTCAAAGTCACCACTCAAAAAGTTGATGTCGCTAAACGTGATGAAGTTGCAACTTGGGCAAAGGCAGTTGTAGATGGGCATGGCCAAGTTAACCTGATTTTTAATAATGCTGGTGTCGCAATAGGTAGTACAGCGGAAGGTGTGAGCTACGAAGATCTTGAATGGCTCATTGGTATTAACTTTTGGGGCGTGGTTTATGGCACCAAAGAATTTTTGCCTTACTTAAAGCAAAGTGGTGATGGGCATATTATTAATATTTCCAGTATGTTTGGCTTAACAGCTCAACCGACCCAAAGTGCTTATAACGCAAGTAAATTCGCCGTCCGTGGTTTTACTGAATCATTGCGCCAAGAACTTGATATGCAAAATGCTGGTGTGAGCGCGACTTGTGTGCATCCGGGTGGTATTCGCACCAATATTGCCAAAGCTGCCCGTATGAACAATAGCGTCCAGTCTTTAGGAATGGACCCGCTAAAAAGCCAAGACGCTTTCGATAAATTACTTCGCACTCCTGCTGATGATGCAGCTCAGCAAATTTTGGAGGCTGTTCGTAAGAACCGTCGCCGTTTACTTATTGGAGCCGATGCAAAAGCCGTTGATGTGATTCAGCGTATTCTTCCGCAAGGCTACCAAAAGATTTTTGCAACCGCGACTGCTTGGCAAACTCGACTACTTAATAAGTCAGCAAAATAAAAATAGTGGTCAGCATACTCTTGATTTTCAGAGATGCTGACTAATCTCACCTGCTTAGTATGAGTGCTTATTATGAAGCAACTTCTCGCATGGACCATTCGTACCACACTACGCCCAGCTTTATCTCCTAAAACGCCAGTGAAATTACAACGTTTTTGTAGCAATGCGGCCAGTGCTATTGTGCTTGGGCCACGTGGTTATCAAACTAAAAAGCAAAATATTGCTCAAGTACCGACAGTTCATATTCAGCCTAAAACGACCAAATCAGGGCTCGGCATTTTGTATTTACATGGCGGTGGCTATGTAGTAGGCAGCTCAAAAAGTCATACAAAGCTTGCGGCTCAGATCGGACATGCAGCTCAGGCACAAGTCTGGTTAGCTGAATATCGCCTAGCCCCAGAACATCCAAGCCCTGCTGCTATTGAAGATAGCATTGCAGTCTATAAGGCTTTACTTGCTCAAGGACAAGACCCGAAAAAACTTGTGATTGCTGGTGACTCTGCCGGTGGCGGCCTGAGCTTAAGTACCGTTATTGCGCTAAGGAACGCAGGTTTACCTTTACCAGCGGCATTAGTTTTACTTTCACCTTGGGTTGACTTAAGTCTTTCAGGAAGCACGCTAAAAACTCATGCTGCTCAAGATGCAATGCTCTCAGAAAACTGGTTAGTTTGGTGTGCAAAAAACTATTGCGGCCAAAAATCGGCAACCGATCCGACCTGCTCCCCACTTTATGCTGACTTAACCGGATTACCACCGGTTCTGATCCATGTTGGTACCGAAGAAGTTTTATTAGATGATGCGAAACGTCTTGCAGAACAAGCCGGGAAATGCGGTATTCCGACCACATTTAAGATTTATGACAAAGTTGGGCACGTTTTTCAATTCCATGCAGGTATACTAAAAGAATCCGATGACTCAATTAAGCGCATTGGAAAATTCATTGATAAACACATGCAGTCAATATAAAAAATATCACTAGACAGGAGCCTTTGGCATGGCATCAAACAATTATGACTATGATTATCTCATCATTGGTTCAGGCTTTGGCGGTAGTGTTTCTGCCTGCCGTCTCACCGAAAAAGGCTACTCAGTTGCTGTAATGGAAATGGGGCGTCGTTGGAAAGCTGAAGATTTTGCTAAAAATAACTGGAACACACGCCGCTGGATCTGGCGTCCGGGTATGAAACTTTTTGGTTATTTCAATATGCGGTTTTTTCGCCATGTCACTATTATTTGCGGTAATGCCGTAGGCGGTGGCTCAATTACCTATGCCAATACCCTACTCGTTCCACCCGAACATATTTGGGATGAAGGCACTTGGGCAGATGCTGCGGACTGGAAAAATGAAATGCCGCAGCACTATGCCGAAGCAGAACGTATGCTTGGAGTGACTGATAATAAAATTCTGGGCCCTGCCGATCACATGTTAAAGAAAATGGGTGAAGCGGTAGGTGTAGGCCATACCTTTAAACCGACTCGTGTTGCAACCTTTTTTCCTCCCGAAGGCGAAGAAGGTGGAAAGACTTATCCAGACCCTTATTTTAACGGTGAAGGACCAGATCGTGGCACTTGTACAGCATGTGGTGGCTGTATGACAGGTTGTAAACACAATGCAAAAAATACTTTAGATAAAAATTATTTGTACTTTGCCGAAAAAAATGGCGCCAAGGTTTATGAAGAAACCAAAGTGGTTGATGTTAAACCGCTCAATGGCAAAGTCGATGGTAGTGATGGTTATGAAGTCACCACTGAATGCTCAAGCTCGTGGTTTAACAAACAACGTCGTACTTGGCGGGTTCGTAACGTAATTTTCTCGGCATCTTCTTTGGGTACCCAAGAGATGTTATTCCGCTTAAAACAATCTGGTTCTCTACCAAATATTTCTGATGATTTGGGTAATCGGGTACGTACCAATGCGGAGTCTATCTTAGGGGTCCGTTTCTTTGATAAAGATGTCGATATGAGTAAGGGCGTTGCAATTGGTTCAAGCATCTATATTGACCATGATACTCATATTGAAGCGACTCGCTACCAAAGTGGTTCCGATGCTATGGGTCTCATGTGTACGTATATGGCAAAAGGTAAACCAGGTTGGACACGTATTTTTTATTGGTTATGGGTACTCATTAGCCATCCACTTATATTCTTACGTATGAGCAACCCTGTTGGTTTTGCACGTCAAACCTTAATTTTCTTAGTAATGCAAACTGCCGATGCTTCAATTAATATGCGTTTAAAACGCAATTGGTTCTGGCCTTTTGGCAAGGTTTTGTCGAGTGAAGGGAAAAAGCTTCCTGTTTATATTCCGCAAGCTAATACCTTTACTGAAAAAGTCGCCAAAATGTTTAATGGTCATCCAATAACGACTATTACCGAAATTTTATTTAATGTGCCTTTTACTGCCCACTGTATGGGAGGCTGCGCGATCGCATCTAGCCCGGAACAAGGTGTAGTCGATGGTAAAAATCGGGTGTTTAACTATAAAAACTTATATGTTGTAGACGGCTCTATGTTGGGTGCCAATTTGGGCGTTAACCCAAGTTTAACTATTACTGCTCTCGCTGAACGTGCAATGTCTTATATTCCAGCTAAACACACTTTGAATCAACAACCAGACTATCCAATAACGGAAGAAACCATAGAGATCACGAAAGCCTCTGCTTAACTTAGCGAATTGTTTTATAAAAAAAGCCTATTTAAAAATAGGCTTTTTTTATTTAATTTTTTTAAATTACATCGCTACCGCTTTAGCACGAGCTGCATGCAATTTTTTATAACTCTCAATTAGACGTAAATGGCGATCAAGTCCTTCTAGTTTCATGCTTGTTGGCGTTAAACCATAGAAACGAACGCTACCGTCGACAGAACCTAATACCGCATCCATTCGTGTGTCACCAAACATACGGCGGAAGTTAGTCAGGTAGTCTTCAAGCTCCAGTTCTTCATCTAATATTACTTCAAGTACCACGTTCATACATTGATAGAACAAACCACGCTCAACGGTGTTGGTGTTATATTGCAAGTAAGTTTCGACAAGCTCTTTTGCTTCTTCAAATTGTTGTAATGCAACATAAATGAGCAATTTCAGTTCTAAAATTGTGAGCTGTCCCCAAACTGTATTGTCATCAAATTCGATGCCAATGAGTGTGGTAATTTCAGTGTAATCGTCTAGCTCACATTCCTCTAAGCGCTCAACCAACGCCTCAAGCTGTTCATCATCCAAACGATGCAGATTTAGAATATCTTCACGGAATGCAAGTGCCTTATTGGTATTGTCCCAAATCAGATCTTCAACAAGATAAATTTCTGAATAATCAGGAACTAAAATACGGCAAGCGGTCGCACCTAAGTGCTCATAGACTGCCATATACACTTCTTTACCCATCTCTTCGAGAATACCGAACAATGTTGCAGCTTCTTCTGCATTCGAATCTTCGCCTTCGCCAGAAAAATCCCATTCAACAAAGTCATAGTCAGATTTAGAGCTAAAGAAGCGCCAAGAAACTAAACCGCTTGAGTCAATAAAGTGTTCAACAAAGTTATTCGGCTCAGTCACTGCATTACTTTGGAAAGTCGGTTGAGGTAAATCATTTAAGCCTTCAAAACTACGGCCTTGAAGTAATTCGGTCAGACTACGTTCCAACGCAACTTCAAAACTTGGATGCGCACCGAAAGATGCAAACACCCCACCCGTACGCGGGTTCATTAAAGTCACACACATTACAGGGAACTGACCGCCTAATGATGCATCTTTAACTAATACAGGAAAACCTTGCTCTTCTAAGCCTTTAATACCAGCCACAATACTTGGGTATTTTGCTAATACGTCTTCAGGAACATCTGGAAGTGCAATTTCACCTTCTAAAATTTCACGTTTTACAGCACGTTCAAAAATTTCAGACAAACATTGAACTTGAGCTTCTGCCAAAGTGTTGCCTGCACTCATACCATTACTTAAGTACAAGTTTTCAATTAAATTTGATGGGAAATATACAACTTCACCGTCAGACTGGCGCACAAAAGGTAGCGAGCAAATGCCACGCTCTATATTGCCTGAGTTAGTATCATATAAATGCGTGCCAAGTAACTCATCATCTGGGTTATAAATCTCAAGACAATATTCATCTAAGATTTCTTTAGGTAATTCACCATTTGGACCCGGTTTAAACCATTTTTCATCTGGATAATGCACAAATTTAGCATTGGCAATATCTTCACCCCAGAACTGGTCGTTATAGAAGAAGTTACAGTTTAAACGCTCAATAAACTCGCCCAATGCAGATGCCAAAGCACTTTCTTTAGTGGCACCTTTACCATTGGTAAAACACATCGGAGACTGTGCATCACGAATGTGTAACGACCATACATTTGGAACAATATTACGCCAAGACGCGATTTCGATCTTCATGCCCAAATTTGCCAAAATAGCAGACATATTGGCAATGGTTTCTTCTAATGGTAAATCTTTACCTTGAATATAGGTATGGTTTTCTGAAGTTAAGCTTGGCAATAACAATGCTTGTGCATCTGCATCAATGCTTTCAACTTCTTCAATAATAAATTCAGGACCCGTTTGAATCACTTTTTTAACAGTACAACGGTCAATCGAACGTAAAATCCCTTGGCGATCTTTCTCTGAAATATCGGCTGGTAATTCAATTTGAATTTTAAAGGTTTGCTTATAGCGGTTTTCAGGATCAACAATATTATTTTGCGATAAACGAATATTATCGGTTGGGATATCTCGAGCTGCACAATACACTTTTACAAAGTACGCTGCACACAATGCTGATGATGCTAAAAAGTAGTCAAATGGGCCCGGTGCCGAACCGTCACCCTTGTAGCGAATTGGTTGATCGGCAATTACCGTAAAGTCATCGAACTTAGCTTCCTGTCGAAGATTGTCGAGATAATTAACCTTGATTTCCATGCTGGCACCTAAATATTTTTATGTGTCAGCACAGACACATAAAATTCTAAATATTGAAAAATAAGCCGAATCACAGCGAAGAAATTGACTTAAAAAAATGAGAGATTAAAGCCATGTGTTTAATGAACGACTCAATGGGCTTTAATAAGATTGGCGGTATTATAGATTGATTTTGTGAAGTTGATAACTAAAGTTAAAACATTGATGGTCACAATGTTTTAACTTGTCTTGAATTTAGTTAAATATTAACCATTAAAATTTAAAGGTGTAATCAACATTCAAACGCGTTTCATTTGCCGAGTGGAAGGTCATATTCGTTGGCATATCATTACGGTAGTGAGAAAAGCGGGCCCGCACTCCTAAGCCTTTTAATTTACCTTCAGGAATTTTATAGCCTAAATCAAACTCCATTGACTCTTCTTTAAAACGCTGATCACCATATTGCAGCAAATCAATATCTTCACCTTTGGCATAACGGGTCATAAAGCGCAGTCCGTTTAATGAAACATCCCCTATCCGCGCATTTTTAAAGTCATATTCATAACGAATCGAATAGACTTTTTCATCTTTATTTGAGTAGTCCGAACTCATAAAATCAAGCACAACCGGACTTTCTGTTCCCGACAAAAATGGCAAACCAGTCGAACCAAATGACTGCATATAACCCAAAGAAACCGTATGATTTTGATAGTTCAAACCAAATAGGCCGCTAATATGACGGTTATCAACCTCTCCTATTTTTTTACTTCCAGTTTCTTCACTATTAAAAAACCGTACGTCACTTAAAAAATTAAGCTGGTCATTTAAAGGCTGCTTTCCGTTAAAACCCAAAAATTGTTGCTGATAAATGTCTTTGAGTTCAGCATGATAAGCACGTAAACGATAGTCTTTTAACTGATAACTTCCACCTAAAGTATAAAACGAGTCAGTGGTGGCAGCTCTGTTAAATCGATGGTTGATATTGTCTGTTCCAACATCGGTATAACGAATCGAATCGCGCTGCCGCACTTCGTCGACATAAAAACCTTCGAGTTGAAGATTTGGAATTTCATTTGAAACAAAGCGAATACCGCGATAAGTCTGAGGGAACAAACGCGCTGGCGATGAAAATATGGTTGGCAATTGTGGAACCAAATCGCCCACAAAAAGCTCATTTTTTCTAAATTTAGCCTTCCCTGTAATACCTATTTTTCCATAATAATCATCACGTGAGTTATCGGTATTCACTGGGAGTAAGCCACTACGTGCATAGTCATCTGCCCGATTTCCCATTAGGTTAAAACCCGCCATTGCAAGTACATCAACACCGAACCCAACTGTCCCTTCGGTATAACCCGACTGTCCTTTAAAAATTAAACCCTGTGCCCAATCTCTAGCTGCGGTATAGGGATATGGGTCTTTTTTATAGTCTCGGTCAAAGTAAAAATTACGCAGTGTCAGCTCAGCTTTACTGTCTGCTATAAACTCGGCATGCACAACTTGACTAAATAATGGGCACAAGCATACCCCCACCCATAATGGTGTCTTTTTCATTTTTTAACTCAACTATTTAATTTTTAGTGGATTAAGGTGCTGTTTTAAGTGAGAAGTTTTGCTCTTTTTGACTGTGGTAAAAAGCACTACCCAAACTCAAAATCAGGAAAATAGCCAAAATAAACACCACACCGTAATAGGCATACAACGTTGCAGGTGCAATATCTTTATCTAAAAAAATACCTGCAACCGTTGGCGATAAAATTGCCCCAATGCGACCAAAACCAATGGCATAACCCACACCGCGACTACGGATTTCAGCATCATAAATTGTTGGAGAAATAGAATATAAACCTGCCACACAGCCATTAATAAGTGTACCAAGTAATAAACCGACTATAAGCGCAATGCTGACTTGAGATGAGACTGCGACAAATAGGAAAACACATGCAGACGTTAGCCCTAAAAACAGACTTAAGGCATAAAAGATTTTCATGCGCGATGCCAATAAACCAATAATGGCCGCCCCGAAAATACCACCAATACTAATTAAAATACCGGTACTTACGCCTTGTTCAGGCGACATTCCCATTGAAATCAGAATTTTTGGTGTCCAGCTCATCACAAAGTAAAAGCCAAACATCACTAAAAAGAATGCAAACCAAAGACAAAGTGTCTGGAACCCCTGCTGCCCTGAAAATAATTTACCAATATCACCTGTATTTTTTGATTATTCTGACCGTAATAAGGTAAAGCTTTTAAAGCAGTTAACCCTATACGATTTACTGTTTCGTTAATGCGTTCTAATGCCTGTTTTGGTCTTTTTGCCAACAAATAATCTAAAGATTCAGGTAATAACCATACACTAATCAGCAACATCACTATGGTTGTGATGCCTCCTGCCAAAAAGATTGAACGCCAACCTAAATGCTCAATCAAGGCCAGTGAGAGTACTCCGCCTAGTGTCGCACCAATGCCATAACCTGTAGACATTAAGCTCACTGCGAGACTGCGCCAGCGTGCATTGGCATACTCACTTGCCAACACATTACTACTCGCAAGAATCCCGCCTACCCCAATTCCGGTAATAAACCGAAGTGCTGCCAACATGCCGTGACTTTGCACCAAAGCACAGCCCAACATGCTAAGACCTGCAATCACTAAACAAACCAAGATAAGTAAACGGCGACCGATTTTATCGGCTAAAGGCGCAAGAAAAATTGAACCGGCAGCCATCCCAAAAAGACCTGAACTCAGCAATAAGCCAATTTGTGCCCCTGAAAGTGACCATTCTGCTGACACTGATGGAGCAGTAAATGCCATTACCATCACGTCAAAGCCATCAATAATATTGAGACAAATACAGATCAAAATGATGAACCATTGATAACGGCTCATATTATTTTGATTGATCTCACTTAGAACATCTCTTTCCATTTATGCATCTCCCAATGTGGATAAGAGATACACACGACATTGCTAATATGAGCGATTGGGTGGTTATGCATATCCGTATCCATCATGACCTAGAGGAATATTTGTTTTTTGGAGCATCCTGCTCTTTTTCTATACTGAATATTTGGATCCAAAAAATCAACAATATTTTTAAAATTTAATAACCATCAAATTAAATAGCTGAAAAATATAAGTATAATTTATTTAAAATTACAAATGTGGATCCATAAAAATTTATCTATTTTCAATTTTACAACTCAAAGGATTTCTCCTTATCCCTCTTTTAACCCAATAAATATGGATCCAAATTAAACTTTAATGACCAAAACTTTTAAAAAATAAAAAAATCTGAATTAATATTAAAGATATAAACAATCAAGGAAAGTAATGTAAAAAAAGATCCTGCTTATCAATTGACCAATATTTTTATTTATTATAAATTGGATCCAATAAGTGATAAGGAGTCGTCACAAATGTTTATTAAAAATGCATGGTATGTAGCCTGCCGTCCAGAAGAAATCCAAGATAAACCATTAGGTCGCACCATCTGTGGTGAAAAAATCGTTTTTTACCGTGGCAAAGAAAACAAAGTAGCAGCTGTTGAAGATTTTTGTCCGCATCGTGGTGCCCCACTCTCACTGGGATATGTCGAAGATGGCAACCTCGTCTGTGGTTACCATGGCTTAGTTATGGGCTGTGACGGAAAGACCGTTTCAATGCCAGCTCAACGTGTAAACGGTTTCCCATGTAATAAAGCATATGCAGTTGTTGAAAAGTTCGGCTTTATTTGGGTATGGCCAGGTGAAAAAGCTTTAGCAGATGAAGCAAAACTGCCAACTTTAGAATGGGCAGATCATCCCGAATGGAGCTATGGCGGATGCCTGTTTCACATTCAGTGTGACTATCGCCTAATGATCGACAATCTAATGGATTTAACCCACGAAACCTATGTCCACTCAAGCAGTATTGGGCAAAAAGAAATTGATGAAGCCCTGCCAGTGACTAAAATTGACGGTGACCATGTCATTACCGAACGCTATATGGAAAATGTGATCGCACCTCCATTTTGGCAAATGGCCCTTCGCGGCAATCATTTGGCAGATGATGTACCTGTTGACCGTTGGCAACGTTGCCACTTCTTTGCCCCAAGTAATGTCCACATTGAAGTAGGTGTAGCGCATGCTGGACATGGTGGTTATTACGCACCGAAAGACAAAAAAGTTTCCTCAATCGTGGTCGATTTTATTACGCCGGAAACAGAAACATCACATTGGTATTTCTGGGGAATGGCACGTAACTTCCAGCCAGATAATGCTGAACTCACCGATCAAATTCGTGAAGGCCAAGGCAAAATCTTTACTGAAGATTTAGAAATGCTGGAGCAACAGCAGCAAAACATTTTAAACAATCCACATCGCAAGTTACTGATGCTCAATATCGACGCAGGCGGTGTCCAGTCCCGTAAGGTCATTGACCGACTACTTACCGAAGAAAATAAAACACCTCCTGAAACGTCCGCACAGAAGTTTCCAAACATTCGGATTATTTAAAGGAGCATGAACATGGACGTTATTATTCAAAAAATTCACCAGCTCACCCCGACTATTCGTGCGTTTGAATTGGTTGCAGCAAATGGTACGGAGCTGCCGAGTTTTGAAGCAGGTGCACATATTGATGTGCATCTGAAGAATGGCCTCACTCGCCAATATTCACTTTCAAATTGCTGTAGTGAAAAACATCGTTACGTGATTGGTGTTTTACATGATGCCAATTCACGCGGTGGTTCACGTTGTATCCATACTGAATATCGTGAAGGCGATCATTTGAAAATTGGTGAGCCGCGTAATTTATTTGAAATTCACCCTCAAACAAAACAGGCAGTTTTATTTGCTGGTGGTATTGGTATTACCCCTATTTTGTCGATGGCATATCGGCTTAAGTCGGCCAATATTCCTTTTGAATTACACTACTTTGTTCGCAGTCATGAAATGATTGCCTTCTATGGCAATTTAACCGAGCACTTTGGTGACCAAGTCCATTTTCATATTCAAGATCAACCGGACACCGAATGTAATATGACAGAGGTTTTGCGCCAAGCTTCATCTGATAAACACTTATATGTGTGTGGGCCTACAGGGTTTATGCAGTTTGTCATGAACGCGGCCGAACAAGCAGGTTGGCATAGCGAACAGTTACATCAAGAGCATTTTGTCGCGCAAAAAGTAGATACGTCTAATAATGAAGCTTTTACTATTGAAGTGAAAAGTACGGGCCGCCGAATTGAAGTATTGCCAGAGCAGACTGCAACAGAAGCATTAATTGCGAATGGTTTTGATATTCCTGTTTCATGTGAACAAGGCATTTGCGGTACCTGTATTACCCGCGTGGTAGAAGGTATACCTGATCATCGTGATCTATTTATGACTGATGAGGAGCATGCACTAAATGACCAATTTACGCCTTGTTGTTCTCGTGCAAAAACTAAACATCTTGTGATTGAGCTTTAATACCCTAGTTCCTTTATTCAAAAATAAAGGAACTTTTCACTTTAAGCGCTGAGAACATTTCTTAGCGTTTCACCTAAAATCACCACACTACTGTGTTCGCGCATTAAGGTTTCAGCACGCCCTGCCTGACGATTTACCAATGCATCGAAAATCGAACAATGCTGTAAATGCGCATAGTGCAAACGGCGATATTCCGATAAAGCTTGGTTCTGGTCATAGGTAATGGCTTGGGCAGAAGCCATCGGCAATTGATTGTTTTTTGCTAAGGCTTGGATGAGCGCAACGTTTTGCGCCCCCTCAATAATGGTGTCATGAAAGATGACATTAAAATGATGATAACGTTCTAGCTCAGCATCACCAAACTCGTCTTTTTCATTAAAGAGTTTTTCAGTTTCCTGAATGCAATGTTGCAACGTCTTTTTCTGATCTTCGCTTAAGCCTTGCTCTGCCAAAGTTTTCGCAGCCAACCCTTCAAGCACACCGCGCACTTCAAGTGCGTCATGCACCAGTTTTCCGGAAATTTCACGAACCGTATAACCACGAGTTGGGTTTTTAATGAGGAGACCTTCTTGTTCGAGCAACCGAAAGGCTATACGAACAGGCTGACGTGAAACGCCAAGTAACTCGGCAGTAGGAATCTCGGCAATTCTGGCACCGCCTTCAAGTTCCCCTGAAATAATCATTTTTCTTAGTTTTAGTAAAACTTGTTGTCCTGAAGACATTCGTTGCCACACATCATCAAAAACGTCACTTCGATGCTAGCAAGTTCATTTGCAAAATGAAATCAATTTTCTGTGTGAATCAGTGCTTAAGCATTTGTACTGCGTTTAATAAATTAAATTGCAATCTACCTTTCATCAAAGGTTTTTAAGATTATTGACCATAATATCGAGATTATTACGAATTAAATAAGCCAAGTTAATATCAATGCCTTCAAGCATTTTTTCTTCGACTTTTAAAACCACTTCATTGCATTTGTTTAACTTTTCAATCCCGCTTTCGGTCAGGGTAATTAAAATACGGCGGCCATGTGTCGGGTCCGGTTTTTTCTCAATCCAGCCATTCACCAGTAAATCTTGCAAGATTTTATTGGCAGATTGGGGCTTTATGAAAGAACGCTCAGCAAGCTTGGCATTGGATAAATTACTTTTTGAAGCTAAAACAGAAAGTGCGGTAAATTGCGGTAAGGTAATTTCAAGCTCTTTTAAATGTTCTGTTAAATGTTTACTAATAATTCGGTCAACACGAGCAATCATGTAACTTAACTTAGGCTCATCTTCTACTTTTTTTTGAACTAAATTCGAACGTACCATAACCTTTCAATCATCATAAGAAAATCTGTAGTGAAAGTATGAGGTTCTAACCCCATACTTTCGTTAAAACTTAGCGAGCACCTGAGCTTTGTACTAAATGTACAGGCTGTTTAGGTTTTTTGACAAGAAGTAATGCAGAGATCGCTGCAATTAAGATCACTGGAATACTTGAACCAATCACGATGGTCGAGCTTTGTCCAAGCGAGAGTAAAAAACCAGCCATTAAAGGTCCTGCAAAAGAACCAATACGCCCGATTGCAACCGCAGCGCCAACTCCGGTTCCACGCATTTCGGTTGGATAATACATGGCAGCCAAACCATACAACGCCGATTGCCCACCCACAATGAATAAGCCACAACCCACTGCCGAAAGTGCAAGTAAAGCAACGGTTGGAGAAATTGCTAAACAGCATAGTGAGAATAAAATGCCGAGATAAATTAGCTTAATCACAAAGCTCATGCGTAATTTATCAAGCAATACGCCCATCAGAACCGAACCTAAAATTCCGCCAACGTTATAGCCCATCTGTACATAGTTCGCCTGTAGTTTTGATAATCCCTGCGCACCCATCAGCAATGGCAACCAGTTCAACAAGAAGTACAACACCACCAATGTGCAGAAAAAACTTATCCAAAGTTGAATGGTTGACATACGACGCTCTTTGGCAAATAAAACCTCAAAGAATGGCGTAGTTTGCTGTGCTTGAACTTTGCGTTGCAGGTAGTCATTTGACTCAGGTAAAAAGCGCATAATCAGTGGGATTAGTAAAATAGGCGCAATCCCCCCGATATAGAAAATATGACGCCACTCTGCATCGCCTGCCAATGACATGGCAACGACGGAAGTGAGTAAGCCACCAAAAGGAATGCCGCTATACATCACACTAACTGCAGTGCCTTTGTGCTGGTCAGGTACAGCTTCAGAAGCAAGTGTAATCATCATGGGTAATGCCCCACCCATTCCTAAACCAGTACAAAAACGAATGAGTAGCAACAGACTAAAATTGGCGGCATAGGCGGTTAGCAAAGACATAATTCCAAAAAGTAAGATACTAAAAATCAGAATTTTCTTACGCCCGACAATATCAGCAAACCGACCACCTAATATTGCGCCTGGGAGTGTTCCCAAAATTGCAGCACTAAATGCCCACGCCATCTGGGCATTATCTAACATAAACTCAGCCCGCATTCGTGGAGCGGCTACCCCCATTGATTGAAGATCAAAGCCTTCAAAAATCGCTATGGCAAAGCACAGTAGCAACGTGATTTTTGCCCTTGAAGGCTGTCCTGATATTTTTTCCATTGTGTTGTCCTTTATTGACTAGTCGTTCCATTTAGCCCTTTGTGTATTATTTTCAAACACACCAAAAATATCAGTTAAACTTATTAAAAAATCAACATATTTTTATTTAAAATTATTTTTTAAAATAATTAATATTTAAAATACAACAAATTATAAAATATTTATGAAATTTTCCAAAAAAGACTTGAATGTAAGTTTAACTGATATTAGATTAAATCCCAGAACAGCAAGAAATCATTCAAGGAGTATGAAGATGAGTTATGAAAACCGCTGGGAAACAGTAGATGTTAAAGTTGAAGATGGAATTGCATGGGTCACTTTAAACCGCCCTGAAAAGAAAAATGCCATGAGCCCAACCCTCAATCGTGAAATGATTGATGTGCTTGAAACCCTTGAGCTTGATCAAAATGCTAAAGTTTTGGTTCTGACTGGTGCAGGCGACTCTTGGACAGCGGGTATGGATTTGAAGGAATATTTCCGTGAAGTCGACACTCAACCAGAGATTTTCCAAGAGCGTATTCGTCGTGACTCATGTCGCTGGCAGTGGCAACTTCTTCGTATGTATTCAAAACCAACCATTGCTATGGTCAACGGCTGGTGTTTCGGAGGCGGTTTCTCACCTTTAGTGGCATGTGACCTAGCAATTGCAGCAGATGAAGCAACTTTCGGTTTATCTGAAATTAACTGGGGTATCCCACCGGGCAACCTTGTAAGCAAAGCAATGGCAGATACCGTAGGTCATCGTGCATCTTTGTATTACATCATGACGGGTAAAACTTTTAGCGGTAAAGAAGCTGAAACGATGGGTCTTGTGAATAAAAGTGTACCGCTTGCCCAATTAAAAGCAGAAGTGACTGAACTTGCAAATTGCTTACTTGAGAAAAACCCTGTTGTTCTTCGTACTGCTAAAAATGGCTTTAAGCGTTGCCGCGAACTGACATGGGACCAAAACGAAGATTACTTATATGCCAAACTCGATCAATGTATCCACCGAGATACCGAGAATGGTCGCCAAGAAGGTTTGAAACAATTCTTAGATGAAAAATCAATTAAACCGGGTTTACAGAGTTATAAACGTACTGGTTAACTTTTGATTCTTTAATGGCAATGTAAGGACGCAACCCATGCAAAATGTACAGTTACTTATTCACGGTCAATCTGTTGATGCATCAAATCAGGCAACTTTTGAGCGTATTAGTCCAATTGATGGAACGGTAGCAACTAAAGCTGCTGCTGCAACATTGGAAGATGTTGATCGTGCAATCGATTCAGCACAACAAGCTTTCAAAGTATGGTCGAAACTCTCGCCTACCGAACGCCGTTTACGTTTATTAAAAGCAGCCGATTTAATGGACCAAAAGACCGAGCAATTCATTCAAACTGGAATGCAAGAAACAGGTTCAACTGCAACATGGTATGGGTTTAACGTTCACATTGCTGCCAACATGTTACGTGAAGCAGCAGCAATGACCACACAAATTGACGGAAGCCTGATTCCGTCAGATGTGCCGGGCAATCTTGCAATGGGTGTACGGGTTCCTTGCGGTGTCATTGTTGGCATTGCACCTTGGAATGCGCCTGTGATTTTGGCAACACGTGCACTTGCTATGCCTTTGGCTTGTGGTAACACGGTAGTGTTAAAAGCATCGGAAGCCTGCCCAGCAACACATCGTCTCATTGGTGAAGTGTTACATGAAGCGGGGATTGGTGAAGGTGTCGTGAATGTGATTACACATGCCGCCGAAGATGCCCCACAAATCGTGGAGCGCTTAGTGTCTCATCCAGCCGTTAAACGTATTAATTTTACCGGTTCAACCAAAGTCGGCAAAATTATTGCCGAGACTGCTGCTAAATATTTAAAACCAGTTTTACTTGAACTTGGTGGTAAAGCCCCTGTTGTGGTTTTAAATGAGGCTGATATTAATGAAGCCGTAAATGCAGTCGCTTTTGGAGCATTCTTTAATCAGGGGCAAATTTGTATGTCGACCGAACGTGTTTTGGTTCAAGACAATATTGCCGACCAGTTTATTGAAAAACTGATTGAGAAAACCCGTTCTATTCAGGCAGGTAATCCAACCTCAAAAGACAATGTAATCGGTGTTTTAGAAAGTCGCCGCGCTGCAAACCGTATTCAGCATTTGCTTGAAGATGCTCAAAACAAAGGGGCTGACTTACCTTTAGGTATCCATATTGAAGACACCACCATGCAACCGACGTTAGTGCTCAATATTAAACCTGACATGCTGCTTTACCGCGAAGAATCATTTGGGCCTGTATGCACAGTTCAACGTTTTTCAAGTATTGAAGAAGGTGTAGCACTGGCAAATGATAGTGAGTTCGGCCTTTCTTCAGCAGTGTTTAGCCAGAATATTTCACAGGCATTAGAAGTGGCTAAACAGATTGATTCGGGTATTTGTCATATTAACGGCGCAACCGTACATGACGAAGCTCAAATGCCATTTGGCGGAACAAAATCAAGTGGATACGGACGATTTGGCAGTAAAGCATCTATTGCTGAGTTTACCGATTTACGCTGGATTACCATTCAAACCCAATCACGTCATTACCCGATTTAGTCAGGCTAGTGCGAAGACAAACAGATTAAATAAAAATTGCATGATGCAAAAAAATAAAGCGCAGTGATGCGCTTTCCATGGAGTGAAAGAAATGCAAATGAATGCCACTCAATCACAAGACCGCGAACGGTTCGTAAAATTAGGGCAACACGATATTCATTATCACTATAAAGATCAAACGCTCTATATCAGCCCAAAAGAGCAATTAAAACCATATCCACAAAAACTGACAGATCGGTTAATTCATTTTGCACAAACCAAACCCGACCATATTTTTGCAGCAAAACGCAATGCTCAAGGCGAATGGGTCAAACTGAGTTATGCCGAAGTTCTACAACGCGCATGGCACATTGCTCAAGCTTTGCATGACCGTAATTTAAGCGAAGAACGACCACTCGTTATTTTAAGTGGCAATGATCTGGAACATTTAACACTTTCTATGGGTGCCATGCTAGCGGGTGTGCCTTTCTCGGCTATTTCACCTGCCTATTCTCTTATTTCTCAAGACTTCGGCAAACTCAAACATGTGTTTGAAGTGCTCACACCTGGTATGGTTTATGCCAGCGATGGACAAGCTTTTGCCAAAGCCATTCAGGCATGCATTACATCCGATATTGAAGTGGTGACCAATAAAGGTATTGTAGGCGATCAGATCTGCACGTCTTTTCAATCGCTGTTAGATACACCGGTTTCAAATGTTCAAGAGTTTTATCAAACCCTTGATGAAAACCAGATTGTCAAATTCTTATTTACATCAGGTTCAACCAAATTGCCTAAAGCTGTACCGACCACACATTTAATGTTGTGTGTTAATCAGCAAATGTTATTGCAGACTTTCCCTGAATTTGAAGAAACGCCGCCTGTCCTACTCGACTGGCTGTCTTGGCACCACACATTTGGCGGCAGTCACAATGTCGGCATCGCACTCTATAATGGCGGTACGATTTACATTGATGATGGCAAACCCGTTGCAGGAAAATTTGACGAAACCATTCGTAACCTCAAAGAAATTTCTCCAACAGTTTATTTAAATGTGCCAAAAGGTTGGGAAGAACTCACCGAAGCGTTAGAAAAAGATGAAGAATTAAGAGACCGCTTTTTTGCCAAAGTAAAAATTCTATTCTTTGCAGGAGCAGCGCTTTCAGAAGCGGGCTGGAATAGGCTCGATAAAATTGCCCAGCAACATTGCGGAGAAAAAATTCGCATTATGAGCGGCTTAGGCATGACTGAAACTGCACCATCTTGCGCTTTCACAACTGGCCCACGCGTGATGGCTGGCTTTATTGGCTACCCTGCTCCGGGGTGCGAAATTAAGCTGGTCCCATGTGGTGACAAACTTGAGTTTTGCGTTCGTGGCAAACATGTCATGAAAGGCTATTGGCGCTTAAAAGCGGACCAACAGAGTACTATTTTTGATGATGAAGGCTTTTTTCATACAGGCGATGCCGTTCGTTTAGTCGATATCACTGATCCGACTAAAGGCCTAATGTACGACGGACGAATTGCTGAAGACTTTAAACTCAATACGGGTACTTTTGTGAATGTGGGCACACTACGCAACAAAGTGCTCATTCAAGGTAACTTACTCATCCAAGATGTTTGTATTACAGGTTCAAACCTAAATGCGGTTGGCTTTCTGATTTTTCCAAAATTAGAAGCTTGCGCTCAATATGCAGGTCTTAAGCTTGGTGAACATTCTCAAGCAGAGATACTGCAACACCCTAAAGTCCAACAATGGTTCCGCCAATTTTTAACAACCTTTAATAAAGATGCGACTGGCAGCTCAAATACAGTCTCAATGCTTTATTTAATGACCGAGCCACCTCAACTCGATGCAGGCGAAGTAACCGATAAAGGCAACCTCAATCAAAGCAGTATTACCAAGCGTCGTGCTGCTTTAATTGATGAACTTTATCAAAAGCAGACTGATAACCCGCTGATTATTCGGGTGCCCACCTTAAAACAATAAGCAATTGAAATAAAAAAGGAAGCTCAAACTTCGGTTTGGGCCTTAGCCTCACTTTTGCCAAAAAAAGGTTCAACATGCTACACGATACAGAATTTGAACTATTTCGGGACAGCTATCGCAGGTTCTTAAAAGAACAGGTTGCTCCGTATTATGAACAATGGGAACACGATGGCTTCATCCCACGTGATCTATGGCTTCGTCTTGGGGAAAATGGTTTTTTGTGTGTCGATGTGCCTGAGGAATATGGCGGCTATGGCGCTCCTGTTCATTACTCCCTCATGCTGATTCAAGAAACTGCTCAAGCGGGCTTTGCGTCTTTGGCAGTTGCCATTGGTGGGCAAAATGAGCTGGTCTCTCCTTATCTACAAAATATTGGATCTGAAGAGCAAAAACGTTATTGGTTACCGAAAATGGTGACCGGTGAAGTCGTCACTGCAATTGCCATGACAGAGGCCAATGCAGGTTCAGACTTACAAGCCATACGCACTCAAGCCATTTTAGAAAATGACCAATATCGTGTGAATGGTTCAAAAACTTTTATTTCAAATGGTTTGCACGCCGACCTAATTGTTTTGGTAGCAAAAACCGATCCGCAAGCCAAAGCAAAAGGTATTTCGATTTTTTTAGTGGATGCTGCTTTAGACGGTGTTAAAAAAGGTCGGTCTTTACAAAAAATCGGACTCCATGCCCAAGATACAGCCGAACTATATTTTGATGATGTTTGTGTGCCTGCAACTCAGCGTTTGGGTGAGGAAGGACAAGGTTTTGCTTATTTAATGCAAGAGTTACCGCGTGAACGTTTAAGCATTTCAATGATGGCGTTGGGGTCAATTTTAGGAGCCATCGAAATCACCAAAGACTATGTATTAGAACTTAAAGCCTTCGGACAACCTTTAAGTCAAATGCAAAATACGCGATTTGTGCTCGCAAATGCACACATCAAAGCAAAAGCTGCCCAAGCCTTTGTAGATCAATGTGCAGCGCTGTATCAACAACACCAGTTAAGCGTGACTCAAGTTGCCGCACTGAAATGCTTTATTACCGATGTTCAATGTGAAGTGATTGACCAATTACTTCAGCTTTTTGGTGGCTACGGCTACATGCAGGAATACCCGATTTCACGCTTTTTTGTGGATGCGCGGGTACAAAAAATTTATGGGGGAACCAATGAAATTATGAAGGAAATCGTGGCCCGAGAACTGCTCGGAAAATAATTCGATTTAAAAACCAAATAAGGCAGACACAACAACTATGCCTTATTTGAAAACAAAAAATGTTATTTCAGGAAGAAATGCGATGTCGAAATTATGGATGTACTCTACCCTTATGCTCTCAGGCTCGGTCTGGGCTGGCAGTTTTATTGATAATAGTTCAGTAGAACTCACCACACGAAATTTTTATTTTGACCGCGACTACCAAGAGCAATCCGCTTACCCTGCTGCCAAGGACTGGACACAAGGGTTTATTCTCAAAGCCAATTCAGGCTATACCGAAGGAACCGTTGGTTTTGGGCTGGATGTACTTGCAACGGCAGGCTTTAAACTCGATGCAAGTGCCAAATACGCAGGTACAGGAAACTTACCTAGAGACACGCGCACCAATGAGCCTGCTGACTCTTATGGCGAAATTGGGGTCACAGCAAAAGCGAAAATGAGCCAGACTGAGTTACGTATTGGTACATTAATGCCAATGAACCCTGTTTTAGTTGCTTCACCTGCTCGATTGCTTCCTCAAACCTATCGAGGAATTTCACTCACCAGTACAGATATTAAAGATTTTGATTTACAGGCAGCTTACCTCGATAAAGTGAATCATCGTGATTCGACCAACTATGAAAAAATTAAAATTTCAGGCGTAAATGGACGATTTAAAAGTGCTGAAACTGATGGGCTTTATTACTTAGGTGGAAACTATCAGTTTAATCCTGCACTCAAACTCACCGCTTTTTACATGGATGTTGATGATCTTTATAACCAAACTATGGTCGGTGCATTACACCAATATAAAATTAATGATACGTCCAATCTGAGTTCACAATTACGCTACTACCGCAGCCGAGACGACGGACAAGCAAAAGCAGGCTTAGTCGATAATGACCTTTACCATGCGCATTTCGAACTCAAACATCAAAACCATAAGTTTATTTTTGGAACTTTCCAACATCACGGCGATACCGCTTTCCCGTATTTGACTGGTGGTGAAACTGGACTCCTTATTGATACATGGCCGGGTGAATTTTTAAACCCAAAAGAAAAGGCCTATAGCTTCCGTTATGAATATGACTTTAAAGATTTTGTACCGGGTTTACGTTTTATGACCCGTTACACCACAGGTCACAACATCTATGCACCCAACTTAGGCGGAACCAATCTAAAAGAGCGAGAAACAGACTTTGATTTAGGCTACACCGTTCAAACTGGCTGGTTAAAAAATTTAGGGTTACGCGCGCGCTATGCAATCTATGACAACAACATGCTCTCTACCGCCAATATCAAACCTGTAAACGAAACCCGTCTCAACATCGACTACACATGGAAATTTAAATAATTCAAAACAGGAGGTTCTGTCACACATAGAACCTCTTTTTATTTTCGGGAAATAAATAATTCAGCATGGACCCTTCATTATGGCTCAAAAAACTTTAGAACACTTACCGCCCATCCATCACCATTTGGGTGGACACAATATCCACTGGAATGACCAAAACACTGAACTTACCATCCATTACACAGCCCTAGAAAGCTTTACTAATCCACGCGGCACCGTTGAAGGCGGCATGATCTGCGCCATGCTTGACGATGTGATGGGACTTTTTGCATTTCTCGCCAATGACCATAAACCCGCCACCACCATCAACTTAACAATGGATTTTTTAAGACCCTGTGCTGTGGGCGAAGTCATTACAAAATGTCGATTCATTAAACAAGGCAAAACCGTACTGAATCTCGAAAGTGAAGCTTGGCAAAACAACAAAATGATTGCTCGAAGCACAGCTAATTTTCTGGTTTTAGATTAATTACAACCATTCATTCAATAAGGATATGAATAAATGAATTACACCAACAATAAACGAATTTTGACTCACTCTGCTTTAGTACTTGCCATGCTTGGTTCTTTGGCAGGCTGTGGAAGTGATAATGATGACACATCGGCTCCTTCTACAAACAAACCACCGCAGTTATCTCCTGCTGTTGGCGTAAAAATGACAGGAAGCTGTTCAGACTTACTCGGATTTCAATACAACAATACCGTTATTAGCTCAGCTACTCTTCAAGAAGCAGGCACATTGACTGTCGCCAACAAACCGATTGGCGCACATTGTTTGGTTAAAGGTTATATGGATCAACGGGTAAGCCCTGTTGATGGACAAACTTATCAAATTGGTTTTGAAATGCGCTTACCAATAGACTGGAATGGCCGTTTTCTCTATCAAGGCAATGGCGGAACCGATGGTAATTTAGTCCCTGCAACAGGTCAGGTTGGTAGCGGTGGTCCACTGACCAATGCCTTGCATGATGGTTTTGCTGTTATTTCCTCCGACGCTGGACATAACGCTTCACAAAATCCAATGTTTGGCTTAGACCCCCAAGCCAGAATTAACTACGGCTACGGAGCCATTACCAAACTCACGCCTATGGCAAAAAACCTAATTAAAGCCGCATATGGTAAATTGCCAGACCGCTCCTATGCAGGCGGTACATCTAATGGTGGGCGTCATGCCATGATTGCCGCAACCCGTTTGGGCGACCAATATGATGGAATTTTAGCAAGCACACCAGGTTTTCATTTACCTCGTGCAGCTGCAGCCCAACTCTACACCGCACAACAGCTTCGTCGTATAGCAACAGATGAAAATGACTTAAGTACCGCCCTGACCCTTTCAGAGCGTAAAGTTTTAGCAAAAGCGATTTTAGATCGATGTGATGCTTTAGACGGTGTTGCAGATGGCTTGGTTCAAGATGTCGAATCTTGCCGTACAGCTTTTGATATTCACAAAGATGTACCCGTTTGCTCAAGCACAAGAGATGGCACCTGCCTAAGCACTGAACAAATTGATGTATTAGCCAATATTTACCGTGGTCCTGTAAATTCGGCTGGACAAGCCCTCTATGCAACCCAGCCTTTCGACCCCGGTTTAGTGGGAAGCAACTGGGCAAGCTGGAAATTCGAATCTTCGGTGGGAACAGCACGTGACCCTGTTGCAGTCGGCATTCTTTTTCAGGTTCCACCAGACCCAACTGTGACTCAAAACTCTAGACAATTTGCCTTTAATTTTAACTTCGATACCGACTATCCAAAACTCTCGGCAACCAATGATGTGTATACCGAAAATTCGATGTCATTCATGATGCCACCTGACGAACTTAATCTAGATAAACTTCGTAATCACGGTGGAAAAATGATTGTGGTACAAGGGACAGCAGATGGCGTTTTCTCTGTAGATGACACCCAAAATTGGTACGATCAACTGCTACAACACTATAAAAATGATACAAAAGGTACAGCGCCTGAATTTGCGCGTTTCTTTAGAGTTCCGGGTATGAACCATACCCGTGATGGCATTGCGACCGATCAATTTGATGCATTGACTGCTTTAGTTAATTGGGTGGAATATGGGCAAGCACCTGACAAAATCATTGCGACTGCACGCGGCGCAGGTAATCCGAGTGGTCAAGTGAATACTGAACTTCCACAAAATTGGGCGCCAGACCGCACTCGTCCACTTTGCCCTTACCCACTGATTGCTCGTTACAACGGTCAAGGTGATAGCGAAAAAGCTGAAAACTTTAGCTGTAAATAGCACCCTAAAAATTAAAAGAGAGCTGACCTAGGCTCTCTTTTTTTATTCTAATAAGTATCACTATTGAATCATTATCAAATGATATTTCATCCAATGCCTGCATCACTGCTAAGATAATACCGAAAACCAAAAACTCATTTCTCTATGCAAAATCAGACTGCTCCAAATCTCCCCTCTACACAACTTGGAAAAGCACTGCTTTGTCTTATGACATCGGCATTATTATTTTCCATTATGGGAGTGTGCATTCGTTTTGCTTCGCAAACGGTAGACAACGCGACCGTCGTGTTTTTTAGAAATGCAGTCGGCTTATTTATTTTTATTCCGATGCTCTTTAAACAGGGTCTAGATTTTATTAAAACCGATAAACTCTGGATGCACACGTGGCGAAGTCTAGTTGGGTTAGCCGCCATGTATGGCTTTTTCTATGCGATTGCGAACTTAAAACTATCAAACGCTATGGTTTTTAGTTATTCATCTCCTATCTTTATTCCACTGATTGCATGGCTTTTCTTAAAAGAAAAAATTACCAAATCGATGATTTTTGCCGCTGTGATTGGTCTCATTGGGGTTTTATTTGTCGCTAAACCCGACCAAGGTCTATTTAACGCATTATCTTTTATTGGCTTGGGCGCCTGCTTTTTATCAGCAATGGCCTTTGTCACTGTAAGAGCTTTAACCAGTACAGAACCGCCTGAGCGTATTGTTTTTTACTTCTGTATTTTTGGTAGTTTAATTTCCTCTATTCCAATGTTCTGGCATTGGCGTATTTTCACTTGGCATGAACTAGCCCTGCTCATTGCCGCAGGACTTTTAGCAAACATTAGCCAACTGTTTATGTCTTATGCCTACAGCCTAGCCCCGGCAGGACAAATTGGCCCAATGAACTACATTGCTATTATTTTTGCAGGAATATGGGGATTTGTTTTTTGGCATGAATTACCGGATCTATTCAGCATTATCGGTATATTTATTATTCTATTTGCCATCTTGCTCTGTAATCCATTTTTGCAGAAAAAGTTACTCTCTCGATTTAAATAACAAACAAACCTTAATCTAATTTAGGTACTGTATTCGATACTCATTTGGTGAAATGCCTGTCCAATGGCGATAGGCTTTTCGAAAGTTAGAAGTATCTGAAAAGCCAATTCTCTCAGCAATTTCATCTATGGTTAAAGTTGTCTCTCGCAAATATTCATCAGCAAGACGGCGCCGTGTTTCATCTAACAATTCTTGGTAAGTCAAATTAAACCCTGCCAAGCGTCGATGTAAAGTACGCTTTGACATATGTAAGCGTTCAGCCATTTCTTGAGCCGACGGAAAAAGCCCCGTTCCATCCAATAATATTAAACGAATCGTTTTCACAAGCTCAGGCTCTTCAAGTTCAGCAGCACCTAGCATCCGCTCACAAAACGACTTACACATATCAGCAGTAATCGGGTTAGCATTTGGGCAAGGTACATCGAGCCATTTTAAATCAAAGTGCCATTGCATCACCCCAGCATTAAACTGAACAGGACAATGAAAAACTTTTTCGTATTCTTCTGCATAGTCAGGCGCTGGATAGGGCAACAAAAGCTTCTTCGCTTGAAACGGTCCTTCAAGCACCCTTTCAATTAAAGTTTGCATGGAGCTAAACCAAAACTCGCACACCAAAGGCAGAAGCTTACCCAGTGCAATAATGTCCTGCCCTTCAAAAATGGCAACGTCATCTCGAATATAAAAAGACTTCTTTAAAATAGGCCCTGCAAGCTTAATGTGTCGAATGCCAAGCTCTACCGCTTGTCTAAAATTACGCGAAGAATATAGTGCGTAGCCATACACCCCAAAATCTGACAGTCGCTGCTTTTGACCTGCGCGCAGACCAATAAGTGGATCATTTGATAGCTTTTGAATATTTTGAAATAGCTGAATTTTTTGGACTTGAGAAATATATAAAGAAGGCTGATTTATAGCTTCTGGCAAAATATTTGTGCCCGACAGAACTTCTACTATTGAATGACCTTGCAGGCCCATTTCATCAAATAAACTGGTCAAACCCAGCAAATATGTATTCGAGCCTAAGGATGTATTATCATAATTTCCTTCAATAACACTATTTGCACTTTTATAAAGCTTTTTAGGCATTTAACTCACACCATCCCTAGAGTGACGTGCATAATGGCACTAAACTACCTCTTGTTGTCTCAATTTAACATCGACCATACAACGCTTCAAGCATAAAGTATGATAAGCAAAAGTATGGAAGGAATAATAATGGAACAGTCCACCTTAAAAGAATATAGCGGCTCTGCCACTGAATATATGGAACTTATTTTTTCCAAACAACGTGCCAATTTTGAGGTAGATCCTTACCCAAGCCTTGAAGCACGCCGCACAAAACTGCATCAACTCAAAAAACAAATTATTCGTTATCAAGATGCTTTAGCTGCTGCGATTAATGCTGATTTTAGTTCAAGATCACTCGATGAATCTAAACTTTTAGATTTGCTTGGCTCAGTGTTAGAAGCCGATCATGCGATTCATCATTTACGTGGCTGGATGCGCCCAAGTAAACGCCGTACCGAGCTTTTATTTTTATCAAACCGTTTAAGCGTGCAATACCAACCTAAAGGTGTGGTTGGTGTGATTGTGCCTTGGAACTTCCCCGTTTATTTAGCACTTGGCCCACTCATTGCCGCGTTAGCTGCGGGCAACCGAGTCATGATTAAGCTGCCTGAAATTACCCCCAATACCAATGCCATGCTACGACGCATGCTTGCCGAAGTTTTCAATGAAGATGAAGTGGCGGTTTTTGGTGAAGAAATTACAGACCCAGCAAGATTTACCACTTTGCCATTTAACCACATTGTCTTTACTGGCTCTCCTGCCATTGGCAAAGTCGTCATGCGAGCTGCTGCTGAAAATCTAACGCCTGTTACGCTTGAGTTAGGTGGTAAATCACCAGCAATTGTAAGCCGCAATTACCCGCTCGCTGATGCTGCAAAACGTATTACCCATGGTAAAGCAACCAATAGCGGTCAAATCTGTGTAGCACCTGACTATGCATTGGTTCCTAAAGAGAGTATTAATGAGTTTGTAGATGCTGCAAAATCAAGCTTTATAAAAATGTTTGGTCAAAACATCACAAACAATGAAAATTACACATCGATTGTCAATGACCGCCATTTAAAACGTATTCAAGATATTTTGACCGATGCACAAGAAAAAGGTGCACGCATTATTCCTTGCGACACTTATAGTTTTGATCAACAAGGCCGTAGGATGCCTGTACAGATTGTGCTGAACTGCACGCCAGACATGCGCATTATGAAAGAAGAACTTTTTGGCCCTATTTTACCTGTGGTTGCATATGATTCTTTAGATGATGCAATTACCTATGTGAAATCGGACGAACGACCTTTAGCACTTTATTGCTTTACACATAGTTCAGTAGAACGCGACCGAATTTTACGTGAAACTCATTCAGGTGGTGTGACCATCAATGACTGGGGTTGGCATGTAGTTAACCATGACGCTCCTTTTGGGGGTATCGGCAACTCAGGTATGGGGTCATATCATGGTGAAGAAGGTTTCCGTGAACTTTCACATGCAAAAACTGTATTTATCCGTCATCGATTTTTCCCGACCCAGCTTTTCCACCCTCCTTATGGAACATTCTTGCAAAAACTGGCAATTCGCTTTTTCTTGAAAAAAGGCGATCCAAATATTAAATAATAGATTATAAAAAAAGCCTCGTAATGAGGCTTTTTATTATTTTTTAAACAAATAAAATCACTACACTTTGTTTAAATATAATCAGCCTTTTGTGCTTTTAAAATATCAAGCTGCAACATCTTTTTCTTTTTATATTTATAGGCAATAAATAAACCAATAAACCAGATTGGTGAGCATTCAAGTGCAATTAAAGTGTCGTGATCTAAAGCTAAAATGACAATAGTAAATACTAAAAACAACATAGTCATCCATGCCATAAATAAACCACCAGGCATTTTATATTTTGATTGAATATGTAATTCTGGACTTTTCTTACGATAATAAATATATGACATCACAATCAGCATAAATGTAAAAATACATAAAATTGAAGTGAGCGCTGAAATAATCGTAAATGCCGTCATGACATTTGGAACAATAAATAAAATCGAGGTTCCCACTGTTACGCACGCCATTGAAAACACGAGTCCACGAATTGGAACTTTTCTTTTTGACAGCTTACTAAAGCTTTTAGGTGCATCGTTGTCTAATGCTAAACCGTATAACATACGGCTGGTCGCAAAGATTCCACTGTTTGCAGAAGATAAAGCGGAAGTCGCAACAACAAAGTTAATTAAACCGGCTGCAATAGGTAAACCAACTAGAGTGAACATTTCTACAAAGGGACTTTTTTCCGGTGAAACTTTTGCCCAAGATGTAACTGCAATAATACAAACTAGTGCACCAACATAGAATAATAAAATACGTAAAGGAATAGAGTTGATGGCTTTTGGAAGTGAAGTATGCGGGTCTTTTGTTTCTGCGGCAGTTGTACCTGCCAGCTCAATACCTACAAATGCAAAAATAGCAATTTGGAAGCCCGCCAAGAAACCTGTTACACCATATGGAAACATCGACTCTGTTTCAAATAAATGGCTCACCGAAGCCTTGACCCCATTTGGAGAGGTAAATCCGGTACCAATTAAGTAAATACCCGCCAAAATAAATAAAATAATTGCGGTAATTTTGATGAGTGAGAACCAAAACTCCAGTTCACCAAACAAACGAACGGCCACAAAGTTGAGTATGGTTAATATGGCTAATGAAGTAAATGCAGGAATCCAAACGGGTAAATCAGGATACCAAAACTGCATGTACCCCCCGATCACAATTACATCGGCAATCGCTGTAATAATCCAGTTACACCAATAAGACCAACCGAGAAAAAAACCTGCCCATGGACCTAAATAAGCGGTTGCGAAATCGGCAAATGTTTTAAAGTTCGTATTTGCAAGCAATAACTCACCCATTGCTCGCATCACGAAGAAAAAGAAAAAGCCAATAATTAAATAGGTTAAAATAATTGAAGTACCGGAAACACTTAATGTTTTCCCAGAACCCATAAATAATCCGGTACCAATTGCACCGCCAATCGCAATCATTTGAATATGGCGATTTGTCAATGAGCGTTGCAATTTTTCCTCTTCTTGACCAGTCATATGTTGACTGCCAAGGAGGTCTCCTTCCAGGAACTGCTTTCCTTTATTATTACTCATGTAATATTAACTCCAATTTATAGCAACCGTTATAAATATGTTTTAATAATATGAGTTATGAGTTTCGCTTGAACCGAATAAATCATCCTACAAATATTATTAAAACCACTTATAATTTAGTAAATTCCATTTTTAAATCTTAAAATAGTTATTTAAAACAATAAAATATTAACCATAGAATTATCCCGTTATGCCTCATCATCTTAATCCATAAAAATGAACCTATAAGTCCCTTTCATTCTATTAAGATGATGTAGATCCATATCAATTTTTTGACTCAGGGATAATATAGTATTCGACATGAAATTTGGTGAGTTATGAAAACTCACTGCCTAATTAACCACCATTTGCAAATACTGGGTATTTTCCGATCTATTTGCTGCTTTTGGTTTTGAAACCTGTTTAACATTAATACTCAAGACGCGGACTAATGCTCCATTTTCAACGTTCAGTTCTTGAGCCTGTTCGGCGCTTAGCTGTAGTTGTTCCTGATAAGGTGAGCTATACACCACAATTGCCCGATAGTTTTCATAATCGTCATTAGCAACAATATAAGGCTCATCGCCTAAATTTAGACGAGTAGAGTCTACAACTTTGACTGCTAAAATCTGACTTTCTTTAATAGCGCGTAAATTTTCGATATCTGCCTGTAGCGTCGCGCCACCGTCAAAAATATCTATATAACCTTTATAACGAAGCCCTTCTTCAAGTAAGAGGTTGTAGGCTGGTCGAGTATTTGGATGAACCATACCAATTGCCGCTTTAGCATCGTCTGGCAACATATCGACATAGAGTGGATGTCTCGGCATCAGCTCGGCAATAAAAGCCTTTTGCCCTATTCCGCTTAAATAGTCCGCTTTGGTAAATTCAATATTAAAAAATTTATGGCCTACCGCATTCCAAAATGGTGATTGCCCATTTGCATCGGAATAACCACGCATTTCGGCAACAATGGTTTCTTCGAAATATTGACGAAATGCAGACAAGAACAAGAATCGTACTTTAGATAAAAATTTACCATTTTTATTTAAACGGTAGTCTGGATCTAAAAATAACGTACAAAGCTCGCTACAGTTCGTGTGGTCATTACTCAAATACAAAGTTGGTAAAGCGTTATAGACACTTAAAGGTTCCGAGGCATGCACTTGGGTGCCCACATGGAAATTGTACCAAGGCTCTTTTAAACCAAGCGCAACTTCAATACCGCAAACACCTACCACTTTATTGAGCTCGGTATCTTCTAAAACAAATAAATAAACCTGATCAGCTTTTGGTAATTCACCTGCTACTGTTTTACAAGCCCGTTCAATGCGTGCAGCCAATTTTTCCATATTTGGCTGCAAAGATGTCAAACCAAAACCCGCTTTTTGAGCCAAAAGGTAAAGATCATTAACATCCTTAGGTTCAATGTAGCGAATAATCATCATGCTGCTTGTTCATCCTTTTGAATTTCTACAAAGCGAGCAATTGCACGTTCAAAACGTTTTAGACCTTCATCAATGTCAGCAAAAGGAATAATTAACGATGGTGTAAAACGTACAACGTTTGGACCAGCAATCAGACTTAATAAACCTTCCTCACCCGCAAGGTTATTAATATCTTTTGCTTTACCTGCAAATTTATCTTTTAAAACACAACCAAGAAGTAAACCTTCGCCACGTATTGTTTTAAAGACTTCATATTTTTCATTTAATTGATTTAAAGCATTTTTATAGTAATCATGACGCTCTTTAACGCCTTCAAGTACTTCTGGTGTATTAATAAATTCGAATACAGCACCTGCAACTGCACTTGCCAGCGGGTTACCGCCATAAGTCGTACCGTGTGTACCCACTGAAAAATGCGGCGCAAATTTATCAGTTGTTAACATTGCACCGACAGGGAAACCACCGCCCAATGCTTTTGCAGTAGTGAGCACATCCGGTGTAATTCCGTAGTTCATGTAGGCATAAAGTGCACCTGTACGACCGACACCTGTTTGCACTTCATCAAAAATAAGTAAGGCACCAAACTGATCACACAGTTCACGTAAACCTTTTAAAAATTCGATATCAGCAGGAATTACCCCACCCTCACCTTGTACAGGCTCTACAATTACTGCACAGGTTTGCTCATTAATAACTGCTTTAGCCGCTTCTAAATCATTATAAGCAACATGGCTAATGCCGTTTGGAAGTGGTGCAAAGTCTTGTGAATATTTTGGCTGACCACCAGCCGAAACGGTAAATAAAGTACGGCCGTGAAACGCATTGTTAAATGCCACAATACCGCTTTTACCTTAGACACAGCTGTCGAGTCCAACTTTACGAGCAAGCTTTAATGCTGCTTCATTTGCTTCTGCACCTGAGTTACAGAAGAATACTTTGTCTGCAAATGTATTTTCAGTGAGTTGTTTAGCAAGACGCAGTACTGGTTCATTGGTATAACCATTGCCGACATGCCAAAGTTTTTTTGCTTGTTCTGTTAACGCATTAACTGCCACTGGATGCGCATGACCTAATGCATTTACTGCAATCCCGCCTGCAAAATCGATATATTCTTTATTTTCTTGATCCCAGATACGTGAACCTTCACCACGTACCGGAATGAAATTTGCCGGTGCAAATACTGGAACCATCCA